>JALOOO010000310.1 GCA_025454375.1 Leptolyngbya sp. Prado105
TTTTTTAATACTGCGCAAAGTCTCCAACCGCAGCTTATCCTGAGCTTTCATCGCGGTTTTGATCTCTTCGGTAATGCGATCTTTTAGGCTCATACTGACTCTTCCCTTGCATCACTAAAGCTCTAAGGATAGCTTAGTCTGTTTCGACTTAGAGCATATCTTTGCACTTAAAACAATGTAACTCGACACAAAATCATGGTGACTATCTGCGATCGCTCACTTCAACAATACACATTGCGAATCGCGAACAAATTTGGCAGAATAGGGTGCGATAAACACCTTACTACTGAACCCGTAATTTGGATTCATTCTCGCCTGTGGTAATCCTTTCACCTGACTGGACGAAGATCGAGCAAACAAACTTTCTGTACGATAGGGGTGGTTCAGTTTTAAACAAATATTTCGCAAATTCATCTACCGTTTACGAATACTTTAGAAGCACGAAATCTGAGACAAAGATCCGAAGTCTCAGTGATACTATTGCGTTGAATGCGTTCGAGGACTTGACGTGATCCGTTCTGCAACACTAACTCCTCTCTCGGCTCTGCCTACGATTCCTGACAATCATCGTCTGCGCCTCCTTTCGGGATCAGCCAATATGCCGCTGTCCCAAGAGATCGCTCGTTACCTTGGAATGGATATCAGTCCAATGGTACGCAAATGTTTTGCCGATGGTGAACTTTATGTTCAGATTCAAGAATCCATTCGGGGCTGTGATGTCTATCTGATTCAGCCAACTTGCCGCCCGGTTAACGATAATTTAATGGAACTGCTGATTATGATTGATGCCTGTCGGCGTGCGTCGGCAAGGCAAGTCACAGCCGTCTTACCCTATTACGGTTATGCGAGAGCCGATCGTAAAACTGCTGGACGAGAATCCATTACTGCAAAACTTGCAGCGAATCTAATCACTCAAGCAGGCGCAAATCGCATCTTGGCGATGGATTTACATGCCGCACAGATTCAAGGATATTTCGATATTCCGATGGATCATGTTTACGGTTCGCCCACAGTCGTCGATTACATTGCTAGCAAAAAACTCGAAGATCTCGTTGTTGTTTCACCCGATGTCGGAGGCGTTGCCCGCGCCCGCGCCCTAGCAAAACGGTTAAACGATGCCCCACTTGCCATTATTGATAAGCGTCGTCAGGCGCACAATGTTGCAGAAGTGATGAATGTGATCGGCGATGTCCGAGGCAAAACTGCCGTTCTTGTCGATGACATGATTGATACTGCGGGCACAATTCTTGAAGGCGCAAAAATCCTTCGCAAAGAAGGAGCGCGGCAAGTCTATGCTTGTGCGACTCATGCCGTCTTCTCACCGCCTGCTTTCGAGCGACTTTCGAGCGGACTGCTCGAAGAGGTGATCGTCACCAATACGATCCCGATCGCTGAAGAAAACCGCTTCCCACAGTTGACGATCCTTTCGGTCGCAAATGTAATCGGTGAAACGATTTGGCGGATTCACGAAGATAGTTCAGTCAGTAGCTTATTTCGCTAATCTATAGAACAAACCGCCGATTCTTACCTGATCGGCGGTTTGCTTTTTAAAATGAAAGTGGGCAGCGTTCTGAACTGCCCACGAGAGGAAATGTCTCACAAGGATAGATTTAATTCGTTATCAGTTCGCGGCTGATGATGTTTCCTACATGTCTTCAACCCTGGATTCCTGAAACCTATGAAAAGTTTTGCCACGCTGATCACCGCTTGCATTGTCGCCGTTTGGATTGGTGCGATCGCACTCATCGCCATTCAAAATGCGACCCCAGTTACTTTGCGGTTTCTCACCTTTCAAATGATCGAAATTCCGTTTGGGCTGGTGATTGCATTTAGCATCATGATTGGAATTATCGGAAGCGCGATCGCTCAGCCCCTGCTCGGTTTTTCCTCCAGTCAGAATGATGAAGATTAGAGCGCATAAACCTGCCCATCAATCAGAAGCCGAGTAATTCCCTTAGCTTGAAGATGGGGTGCAGTTTTTTGCAGAATACGACTATCGGGCACTTTAATCACTCGCTGCGTCCGAATATTTGAAAATCGCTTTGCGACCCGGTGATTGTCAAATACCGGAAGCGTTTTCTCTTCAATTTCATCCTTTGGAATTTGACCCAATTCAGCAAATTCGCTCAAGGGACGCGCGACTAATTCTGCTGAACGATCGACGACCAAATAACAAGTCTTCGGAATTGCCGCTTCCGCGATCGGCAGAACTCGAATAAAATCCGACGCACTCAGTTGAATCGAAGGCAAAATTGCTGGCTCATCGTCCTCGTCCTCAAGATCTTCATCCAAACTATCAAGATCGTCGAGATCGTCTTCCAAATCATCGTCATCTTCGTCATCTTCGAGCATCCCGCCTGTACTAGGCGTAAGATCTTCGCCCACAATTGCTTCAACGGTGCTAGCTTGCGTCAATTCTGGCTCTGCTGCAACTGGAGTCGCGTCAACTTCTTCATCGATCATCGATCGCCGACGCGACTTGCGAACCGGGGCAGCAGGCTTCGTAGACTTCTCCTCGACTGCATCGATCAAGTCTGGCTCCAATTCGATCACATCCGGCTTGAGCGTTTCTTCAAGCAGGCTACCCTGAACAGTCGCTTCATTTGATGCGACTGTCGATTTAGAGCCTCCACGAGAGGCGGATCGTTTTTGCTGAATCAGACTGTCGTACTCCTCCGGCGACAAGGTGCTTTTGAGAATACGGCTAATCGTTGTATTGCTCACTCCGTAACGCTCCGCCAACGTAAGCGTCGTTTCCCCGGATTGGCGATACAGTTCAATAATTTGGCTCTTATCAGAATCAGACAGTCTGCTCATGCGAAACTAAGCGCACTTGCGGCGCGGCAATTACTCATCTATTCTATGCTGAAGCGATCGAGAAGGACGGAATAATCCCATTTTGAATTGTGAATGGATCAAAAACCTAAAAAAAGGGTGAAGCGATTTGCTCCACCCAATCTGCTCTAAGCTCTTCTGCGAGAACCGCTTCGCCGCGATCGACTCAGATCAAATTCCAGTGCCGCTCCGATTCCAAACAGCACACCGCTAAATGTCCAGAAAATCTCAACGAGCGCTCCACTCTGATAGTTCTCAAGTTGAGAGGTTGCGTACTTAAACCACATATCCGCGATGTAGAGCGACACTGCTGCTGCCGCAATCATTCGCCAAGATTGTGAGAACCGCCCCCCCCAAAACGCCAGAAGCAACGTCGTTGCAATCACCAAAATAAACACATCTGCCAACACATAGAAGTAATCGAGAAATGGCTTCAACGGCTCAAGTTTTTTCTCGATCATCTCGACCCAAGCGGGAGCGGGAGCCTTTGCTTCTGCGGGCTGCTCTTTCTTGAGTTCAACAGGTGCTGCGGGCTTGGGAGTTGCCGCAGGGGTTGCAGTAATCGCTGGTGTTGGCTTCACGACTGGAGAAGCCGTTGCTCTAGGAGAAGGTCTTGCAGGAGCGACCTGAGCCATTACAGGCTGCCCAAAGAATGAAAATGCGGTTTGTTTAGCATTCGTTTGCAGCGTTAACCAGGTGGCAAAAGCAATACTGACCGCTGCAATTAATCCGACCACTGCCCATTGCCAGAGATCCAGATTCAATCGGCGATCGACAAACGCCATCACCATGCCCCAAGAAAGAAAGATGTACGTCGGAACAAAGAAGAAATCCCCCGGAGACACCGCTACATCGCGTCCGAGATAGGTTTCCCAGAAGGTAAAGAGAATTGTTCCGATACTGTAACAGAGCATTCCTAAACCAATTCCTAACCAAACCCGACGACCACTGACAATCTGAGGACTCGTCCAATTTCTAAAGCAAAGAATAGCGGCTGCAAAGAATGCCACAATTTCAAAGGCTGAAGTGCCGTATGAATACCAGTCGGGACGCGCTTGACCCGGATCTGGGACACTAAAGAGTAGGGAAAACAATAAGGCACAAACCGCCAAGAGGATCTCTGAAAAGACGATCGCTTGGACAGAGAGCGTTTTCGAGGGGGAATTACTAGCTGAACTGCTCATGACATATTCTCAACAAGGGGACTAATGTAAATTGGGTTAAGACCAAAGCTTGCCAGTGGGGGAATGGTTGAGCCACTCGATGAATCGGTGACGTTCGCCTTGTGGGAGATCTTGCAGGGCATCTAGAATACGATTGGAGAAAGAGGACTTACCAAAATAGGCTTTACCTAGACGATGCAGTTCTTGCAGCAAGACGTTGAGTAAATTTTCTTGCCAGGTTGGCGTTTGCAAACTGTTGAGGGGATTGACAGTCAAGAGTTGCTTGATTGCGCTAGGAGATTCAGTTTGCGGAAAGCGCCATTGCTGAAATACAGTTGTGAGATCTTTTTCAAAAGAGGCAGCTTGCTTTGTGCCCATCAGATCTTCAATATCGATATACATCGCTTGCAGCATCAACAAACAAGCTTGAGTAAACATGGCTGAAACGGCTCCCCCGCCTTCATTGCCAACGGGTTCATTTCCCAGTTGGTCGAGGCGCACTTTACCCCAGACACTATACCGTCCTGGTTCTTCAAGCAAGACACAGGCTTTTCCTTGGTTGTCGGTCAAGTCTCGCCAAATGGCACGCGCATCCTCTTCCTGTCCAGCACTAAAAACCTGGATCAGGCGAAACGCTTGCCCTTGATAGGACAAAATGGGGACTTTTTGATCTCGTTTGGGGTGCTGAATGCTGCTGATTTCAACATCCTGCCGTTTCAGAATGAACATAAAGCGGCTCAGGGCTAGGGGGGTAGGGCATCGACGTTCGTCATTATGCCTGGGATTGTGTCAATCGACACTCGAAATTAGATTTATGCCAATCTGCATAGGATCGGCTCACTCTCTTGGATTCCCCGTTTTGTGACCTAACTTGACATTTGCTTGATAAAATCTTTTCGCAATCGTCAACAGTAGAAGGTTAAGAATTTATTTTGATCAGGCGAGATGTCTTAAAACGACATTCCACCGTTATATTGGTAAATGATTCATGCTTGGATCCTTAGCTCAGTGGATAGAGCAACCGCCTTCTAAGCGGTCGGTCATTGGTTCGAGTCCAATAGGATCCGCTTTTTAACCAGTACGGTTATCTCTCCTGAAACCTTTCGCTTGGAGCATTCTCAACCCCTGGGGAACGCGATACAGTAGATCTATTAGCTTAAAACTCTGTAGCGAGATGTTAAGACAGAGTTCGACGCGAGTTCAACTTAAGCCGGACTGAGACAGCATCCTTGTCCGGGTAAGCGATGAGGATAAACTCATGAAACTTTCAAATTTATTTAAAACGTTGGTTCGTCCCGTGATCGCGATCGCGCTGGTTCTGACTCTGGCATTGGGTCATGCCGATAGCGCAATGGCTGCCAGTGGCGGGCGGATTGGCGGCGGATCATTTAGAATGCCTGCTCGTGGATATTCCTCACCGGGTCGGACTTATG
>JALOOO010000311.1 GCA_025454375.1 Leptolyngbya sp. Prado105
AATCTCTTTACTCCTTTTGAACGTAGACATGGATTACCGATTGGAAACTTAACCAGCCAATTCTTTGCAAATTTCTATTTAAGCTCCTTCGATCGCTTCATCAAAGAAACTCTAAAGATTAAAAAATACCTTCGCTATGTCGATGACTTTGCTCTTTTCAGCTATGACTGGGATGAATTAGAAAATTCTCGCACTGCTTTAGAAGATTTCCTAACAACATTAAGACTAAAAATTCATCCGATCAAAAGCCAATTATTCGAGACAAAACACGGCGCAAATTTCTTAGGATTTCGCATTTTCCCGACTCACATTCGCATCAAATCTGCAAACCTCCGATACGCCAGACACCGCCTCCGCACATTCCAAGCCCGCTACAAAACAGGCGAGATGACCGTCAACGACATCCAAACTTCCCTCATCAGTTGGGTCGCTCACCTCAACTATGGCGATACCTGGCAACTCAAACAACAGATATTTAGCTCTCTCGTTTTTATGAGAAGCTAGAGAAGGGCGATCGCATGAGCGGCGGCTCCTGGAACAACAATCCGAGGAACTGCCGTGCTGCAATTCGCAACAGGAACAGGCGCGACAACTCCAACAACAGGAGGGGTTTTCGGCTTGCCTCGTCTCTGCGCCCCAGTACTCCCAACCGTCAGAACTTACTACTGAAAGAGTAGTAAGGCGTACCTGTGGAGTCCAGCGATCGTCCTGTGAACCTGGTAACAGGCTCCAAAAAACAACTAGAGCTAGGGAGCTTGGTAGAATTTCTCGAACAGCCTCCTAGCTTTTTGAAGCCTCAGTTGTGGTTCACCGATCGCGGCTGACTGATCAGAATTACTGCGATTTGAGAGTTTCAGTCAATGGATAAAGTCGAGCTTAGAGGAATGGCACTGACTTAAGGTAAAAGCCCTGATTGACTGACAAAACGTGAGCGGAATTGCATGTCCCACCCGCGCGTAAACGGCGGGCTAATTGAGGCAACTGTGCTAAAGCACACTCAGAAGAGTTTTCAGCCCAGTTCAGTGGGGTTATTCTGTTAGCCCGCCGTTTACGCGCGGGTAGGTGAATGCCGCAAACGATATGAACCTAATCTGTAAGAAGTCTATGGACATGGACTTTGCTCAACTGAGCGATCGCACATAAAGCACGATCGCACAATAAAGCACGATCTCTAACCGACCGCAACCGATTCAGACAGCGAAATTTGTTCTACGATCGTATTGGATCCTAACCAAGCTTGCGCCAAATTGATAAACGGCTGAGGATCACCACTGACATAAAACTGAGTCGGCATCGGCTGCCGCTGATTTCGCAGTCCCAACAACTCCAATTCTTGAGCCGCCGCCTTCGCCACATGTGCCGCCGGATCCACAAATTGCACCGACGAAGGCACGATCGACTTCAAGACAGGAGCCAAATGCGGATAATGCGTACAGCCGTAAATCAGCGTGTCAATATCTTGAGCAAGTAACGGCTGTAAATAACTTTGAGCAATCTTATAAGTGTAAGGATCTTCGATTCGTCCTTGCTCGATTAAAGGCACAAATTCAGGACAGCCCACCTGCCACACTTCAGCCGATGAATCGACTTCCAGAATTGCCTGACGATAAGCATCACTGGCTGCGGTCGCAGGCGTTGAAATCACTCCAATCCGTCTGCCTTGTCGCACCGCCGCACTCGCACCAGGGAGAATGACCCCTAAAATTGGCAAGCCGGGATATTCTTGACGCACCGTTTCGATCGCTAATGCCGAACTCGTATTACACGCCATAATCACCATCTTGGCGCGGCGTGCCACCATCCAATCAAGAATCTCACGCACAAATTGAATGATCTCCGATTGCGATCGCGTCCCATATGGCAAGCGTGCCGTATCGCCAAAATATAAGAGCGACTCATTCGGCAACTGACGATACATCTCTCTCAGCACCGTCAAACCACCGACCCCGCTATCAAAAAGCCCGATCGGATCTGAGCCATTGGGGAGATCTCGCCGAGAACCCCCAAAACTCGATACTTCCATGTTCATTCTGTCCATCCTCACACCAATGTAAACCGCCGAAGTCAGGAGAAAATCCTGCTTGAATTGTAGAGTGTTCCATCCGATCTCCAAACCCTCCAAAACCGGAAGCCTCTTCAATCCAAACTCTCCAATTCAAAATCCGAGGTTCTCTCCCTTGACTCCTTTGCTAACTTTTCCCCTAAGTCTAGGCGTTATTGCCGAGAGGCTCAAGAGCATCTTCAAGGAAGAAAAGATTAATTCCGTCTTCCTAGATACTCTAGAATGCCTCGCGCAATTGATTCTGCCATACGTTGACGAAATGATAGATCAGAGAGTTTTCGTGCATCATCTCTCCCAGTGACAAACCCAAGTTCAAGTAGCACTGAAGGCATGGAAGTACGACGAAGCACATAGAATCGCGCACTGCGAACTCGACGATCGGGCATTCCAGTTCCCTGCAAGATATTGCGGTGAATAGTTTGCGCTAATCCTAAGCCACTTTGGAAGTAGTAAGTTTCTACCCCATTGACATCTGGACGACTCATACTAATCGCATTAGCATGAACGCTGACAAAAATTGTGGCATTCGCACGCTCAGCGATATCGACCCGAGGCTGCAAATCGAGATCAATATCAGCATTCCGAGTCATCACAACTTGAACATTGTTTTGTTCTAGAATCGCCTGCAATCGACGACTCACGTCTAGAACAATCTCTTTTTCAAAGATTCCACCAATACCGACGGCTCCCGGATCAGGTCCACCATGTCCAGGATCAATGACAACTACCTGCCGACCATTTGGAATAGGTCGAGGAATGGGAGCCGGGGTCGGTCGGGGTGGAACGGGAATCGGATTGGTTGTCGGAGGGGGTGTAGTCGGAGGAGTGATCGGAAATAAGCCCGATCGACGAAATGGAACCGTCAATTGCTGTGGACTCGATTGCACAATATCGCCGATTTGATTGCCTGCTGCCGGAATAATCAGCACTGCAACATCATTTCCTTCTTGACGAACCTGCGCCCGCAATAGGGGACTATTCGGCGGCAATTGAACCGTACTTACTGCCGTGCGAGCAGAGCGAATCAGAATTCGATAGGCTCCAGAAGATCGATCCCAACCTGCGGTGTAATTTAGGGGCTGATTGCCTCGAATCACAAGCTGACGATTTGCATCAAGTTCAACCGCTTGCACGGTAGCGCTTTGAGAAACAGGTTGTCCAGGACTTGCGCCGATCGTTTGCGGCAAGACGACTAGCCCACCAGATGGACTCACACTCGCCTGCCAATTCGGACTTTGCTCAGATAAAGTCAACGTCAAGCGAACGACCGTTGGCGAGAATTGCGTAATTTGAGCGCGAGAAACCCCATTCACATTGACCGGAAGATCCCGAGGAAAAAGGTTTGGAGACATCGTTGCGCCAAAAAAGTCAAAAATCATCTGACGACGATCGCCCGTTCTCAGCGATCGAATTTCTGGCGCAGATCCAGTCGATCGAATGAAGAACCCGTCCCCCGTTGCTTGCAGACTTTGCAGAAAAGCGCGGGCATTCGTCGCAGGCGGAGTCGAAGCAATCGGTGGAGGCGTAACAGGCGCAGGCGTGATAATCCCTGAAACCTGCGGAGCGGGTAATTGAACCGCCCATTGAGTCGCAGATCTCGGCTGAAATTGGACGCGATTTGGGTCGATCGTATAGCCGGGAGCATACTCGATCACCATGCGAGTCGTTCCAGGGGCGAATTGTCCCACTCGCACTGCCCGCACTGCGCCATTGTAAGATTCGGTGACTTGAGGACGACCAAACGTAACACCGGGCATATCAATCACGAGACGAGTCGGATTGCTCAACAATTGCGCGGTCGGTTGGACTCCATCATCATCTGTGAAAAATTCCAGTTGATTTTGAGTCGGGTTGAAGCGCCAGGACTGTAATCGGGACGCTTGAGCCGGGAATGTCAACAGTAAAAAATAAAAAGAGCAGAGCCACAAGAAAGTTTGCAAATAAGACGTTTTTCTGAACTTTCTTGGGCTAGATGCGTTGATTTTTGTACTCATCGTGTGAAGACCGCGTTCCAACTTTTCTCTCCTTTGATGCGTTGTGCTGCACTATTTTTGTCAGCAATTTCTAATCATTTGACCGTCAAAATTCGGCGGCAAAATGTTGAAAATTTCGCCTACAAATTCAATTATTCTGAATCTGTTTTCAGTCCTCGCTCACCCACGATCGATGAATATCTGTTCAGCCGAATCCTTGATTCTGCATCAGTATTCATCGCAGAAGTCTAACTTTTTCCACCGAATCATTTGAAGCTCGAATAAACCAGATGGGATCGACTGACCTAATATCCTCAAGCTCGTTCCTGATATCTGGAAAATCCAATTAAATGGTTCGACAAGTTAAGCTGTTCTCTGTGATGAAGCCGACGCAAAAAAACTCGATCGAGTTTCTGTTTAGATCGATCGAGTTTCTGTGAAATAGCGGTTGCATAAATTCAAAAACGTGAAACAACGGCATCCCCACCCGAATGCGTTCGGGTTTGGGCTAGAGCATTCTAGTACAGATGCCGGGATCACAGCATATTTTTTTGCTCAAGCATCATCCGGACGACTCAGTACTGGAGCCGTCTCTTCTCGCTGAAACACGAGCCGCAATAGAGGCGGAGCTACAAATGTCGTCAAGATCACCATGACAATAATTGCTGCTTGCAGCGCATCGGAAAGGATGCCCGTAGTTGCGCCAAATGACGCAAATACCAATCCGACTTCGCCCCGTGGAATCATCCCAACCCCGATCGCTAAGCGATTCAATCCAGGCTGTCCAAAGACCGTAAATCCAGTCACCACTTTTCCCAGAATCGCCACTACGATCAAAAATCCTGACATGATTAATCCTTCGCGATTGCTTGGATCAAACGGATTCAAAACGCTGACATCCGTTCTCGCCCCAACCACAACGAAGAAAACGGGGACAAGCATATCTGCGATCGGTTTTATCTGTTCTTCGAGTTCTCCGCGTTTTTCGGTTTCTGCTAGAATCAATCCCGCCGCAAACGCACCCAAAATCGCCTCTAGCTGAATCACAACTGCAATATCCGACAGAATAAATGCCACAATCAGCGCGCTGACAAGTAGTTGCCCGCGCGTTTTCAATTCATTCACCAGCGTGACAAAAAACGGACTCACCAAGCGTCCGAGCCACAGACTGCCAATCAAGAAAACCGCCGCGCTAAGAATCAAATAAATTACGCTAGCAACTTGAACTTCGCCTGTTTTCGCCAAGCCTGCAACCACTGCCAGCACAATAATTCCTAAAACGTCATCAAGTACCGCCGCGCCGATAATGATCTGCCCTTCCTTTGAGCTAATTCGCTGAATTTCAGACAAGACTCGTGCCGTAATCCCAATACTGGTTGCGGTCAAAGCTGCCCCGATCAACATCAATCCAGCCGTTCCCAATCCAAACGGAACAGCCACCCCAACACAAGCGACGACTGCGGCTTGATAACCCACTCGAATTAATTCTTTCAAGTCGGATTCTAGTCCAATTTCAAACAGCAGAATCACCACTCCGATTTCTGCCAATACTGAAATCACTTCGCTCTGAGATTCAAATACGCCATTCAGCGCTTCGGGATCAAGATGTGCGGTCATTTGCAGCGCCTGCATAATTAGCGATCGACTCGCATCAAAATCCGCACTGGGAAACACCAACAAATGCAAAGCCGAAACTCCGACCAATACGCCTGCAACCAATTCACCTAACACAGAAGGCAAATCCAACCGGGCACAGATCTCACCACCAATTTTGCTAGCGAAGTAAACGACAACCAAGCTTAAAAGAACGCCCGCGAGAACGAGAGAACCATTCTCTGCACTCGCCGTCGCAATCAACGGATGAGAAAAGACAAACGAAGAAAGGGGATTGATCATAATCCGTAACGATCGAAAATCCTTTTCACTGTAATGCTTTTACTCAGCCATCACACGATCAAGTTGCTGATTTTCTTCCGCGAGTCTGCGTTTCGACTCCGTTCAGCGCTCAATTTAACAAGTCTCGTTTCTCAAGACAACTCGAATCATGGTTTTTTGATTACCGTAAGTTCAGGTCAAAATTGTGCACCTAGCAATCAGAAATCTCCATCCCACAGAACTATTACTTCTTGACCCAAACTCAGTCGTTGACCTGTAGCGAGTGCTGCAACTTCAGATGAAGTCACAGCACCCAGGGTGCATTAATTGATCCGATGAGGATAGTTCAGTCCATCAGCGCAATTAGCTGCATGACCTTGCCAATCTGACCACCGCGGTGATCCCCACGGGTCACTGATAGGACCGCCGCCAGTGCCGCTAGTATCTGGCTTGAACTCGTAGCGGATTCCGGTGATTACGTTGCCGTTGGCAACGTCTCGCAGGCTCACCGTTTTCCACTCCTCCTCCTCGTCCGGTGCCAAGCGCTTGTTGGTTATTCCATCAGTAAAAGTTCCAGTTTTATCCTTAACTGTATACTCTACCTTTGTCACCTTGATCGCGGTATCTCTACCGTTTTCCACGATGAGATCCGGATTACACCTGAGAGGATTAGCAATGGCTGGTGACGGAGCACCGAACAGCACCGCAGCGCTCATTGAGGCTAATCCCGCAGCGAGTGCGCCTATAGCGCAGCGGCGGCTACTGTGCTTCATAAAATGATTGAACCGAATGATTATCGGTTGTAGAAAGTAA
>JALOOO010000312.1 GCA_025454375.1 Leptolyngbya sp. Prado105
TTCGGTGCGGCGGTTGATTTCGGTGCTGGTTGTGGATATTCGCGATTTTACGGTGCTGACTCGTCAGTTGGACGAGAAGATTCTGTCTGAAGTAATTGGCACTTGGTTTCGGCAGGCGGGTGAAATCATTCGCGAGTATGGTAGTTGGGTCGATAAGTATATTGGCGATGCGGTGATGGCGGTCTGGACGCATGGGGCGCACGGAGTCGATCGAGAAGAGTCATTACAAATTTGTCAGGCGATTAATGCGCTGCATCAGATGACGAGTGAGCTATATCAGCACTATCCTTTGCCATTTCCGATTCGGATTGGCGCAGGGGTCAACACAGGCTTTGCGATGGTCGGAAATACGGGAAGCGGAGATCTACCGGATTACACGGCACTCGGGGATACAGTGAATGCAGCGTTCCGATTAGAGACGGCAACAAAGCAGATTGGGCTTGATATTGCTATGGGCGATACGACTTATCAGCACCTGGTCAGTCACATCGGAGAGTTGAAGTTTTTTGAGCGATACAATGTCGATCTCAAAGGCTACGATTCGCCCACGCCAACTCACGCCTGTTCGTTTACTGATCTCGATCGCTTTCTGAAAAATAATTTCGATACCTTTCACTAGAGATACTTCTGAACCACTTGCCATCCGGTAATCGATACCCAAATCAGTCCCAGGCATAAGAGAAAATTCACTCCAATGTGAAGCGATCGCGCCCAAGGCTGATTTGGAATTTGCACCGCGCTCCAAGCTGAGAGAAAAACTAACTCAACCACCGCAAGCCCTGACCAGAGATGAGAAGAATGCCCCAAACTGCCGTAATGTCCCAGCGTTCCAACAATTCCGATTCCGAGCAAGATTAAAACGAGAACCGCGATCGCAATGCCCGTCCCAATGTGCAACGATCGCACCCATCGCGCACCCAGGAGCAGTCCTGAACCTGTCACCGCTTGAATTAGATACGCCGCGATCGTCAAACCCATCGCCCAAGCTGCAATTCGCCATAACCAGAGAAAAGACGGTAAATCCAAAACATCCACCCAACTTGCCTGCTTTCTTATTGTGCAAAAAAACAACCGCGATCGTGAAAGTCCGATCGCGGTTATTTTGCTCAAATCCTCACACCTTATTATTAAAAAAATGCTTTACCGAACAAGAGAGAAGGCTTTTCTTAAAAATTAAGCAAAAAGATTATGATTCTGCTGTTGTTTTCAGAATCGACCTTAGCTCCTGGCGAAACGAATTATCTTCGTCACCCTCCTCCACAATCAAGGTCGAGCAAGGAATCGTATCTGACAGAATCGCACTTGCCATCATGCCAGTATGGATTTCAAGGTTAGCCGTTACGACTGTTTCAAACATCAACCGCTGACCCGGAAAAACTACACGCTCAAAGTACCAATTGGGTACGTCTGTGATCCGAGCAATCTGAATTTGACTCGTAGCGTTCACGTAACAACAAAGAACGGGATCAGATCCGCTAGAGGGAACGGGATCAAGAATTTGAGGCATGGTCACTAGAAATCCTTGGATAAGTGAGCGAAGTAATTCGACACTAACATTGAGAGATTTCTAACAACTGTAAAGGGGGTTACCAACGGTTTCTTTTTAAGACAATTTATGCCTCAAGATTGAGAACTTACAAGCTTTCAAAGCAAAAATTAAATCTGCTTAATACCTGAATACTTTATGCAATCAAAATACAGGATCTCAAGTCCAAATTGCCGCCCTTCGTTGCTCGATCAGGATTCTTTCAGGTCATTCATGCAGAGAATCGAAGTCAGTGATATCGTAAAGTTATGTGAAAATTACTCAGGATCGATAGATCCTATGGATCAACGCTGATGGATTCCTCACGAGTGAAGGGTATGGAAACTCGAATTCTCTACGTCCGACTGCCTTGTAATCCGATTTTCCCGATCGGAGCGGTCTATCTTGCCGATCACGTTCATAAACAGTTTCCTGACATCACCCAAAAGATCTTTGATTTGGGCACTGTTCCGCCTTTGGATTACACCTCGGCACTGGATGCCTGTATTGACGAGTTCAAGCCTACTCTCCTGGTTTATTCCTGGCGTGATATTCAGATCTACGCGCCAGTAGGCGGTCGAGGGGGAAATCCGCTGCAATACACCTTCGAGTACTACTACGCCTCAAACCCGCTGCTCAAAGTGAGAGGCGCACTCGGCTTGCTGCGAATCGCGTCTGGCTATTATGGCGAACTGTGGCGCAATTCCAATCTGATCAAACGCGGCATCAAACGCGCCAAACTATATCAGCCTGATGCCAAAGTGATCGTCGGCGGTGGCGCGGTGAGCGTCTTTTATGAACAAGTAGGAAGAAGCCTGCCAAACGGCACGATCGTATCGGTTGGCGAAGGCGAGACGCTGCTGGAGAAACTGCTGCGAGGGCAAGATTTCTTAGATGAGCGGTGTTACATCGTCGGGGAGACAAAACCGCGCGATCGCATGATCCACGAATTTCCCACCCCGATCGAGAAAGCAGCTTGCGATTACGACTACATTGCATCGATTTGGAATGAATTTGGGTATTACTTCCAATCTCAAGATTTCTACATTGGGGTGCAGACGAAGCGGGGTTGTCCCCACAATTGCTGCTACTGCGTCTATACCGTAATCGAAGGCAAACAGGTTCGGATCAACCCAGCCGATGAAGTGGTCAAAGAAATGCAGCAACTTTATCAAAAAGGGGTTCGCAACTTCTGGTTTACCGATGCTCAATTTATTCCGGCTAGAAAATACATCGACGACGCGATCGAGTTATTGCAAAAAATCGTCGATGCGGGCATGACTGACATTCACTGGGCAGCTTACATCCGTGCCGATAACCTCACCCCGCAACTTGCCGATCTCATGGTCAAGACGGGAATGAATTACTTTGAAATTGGTATCACCAGCGGATCTCAAGAACTCGTCCGCAAAATGAGAATGGGCTACAACCTCCGAACCGTTTTAGAAAACTGTCGGGACTTAAAGGCGGCTGGATTCAATGATCTCGTTTCGGTGAACTATTCGTTTAATGTGATCGACGAGCGACCCGACACGATTCGGCAAACGATCGCCTATCATCGCGAACTTGAGAAAATCTTTGGAGCGGATAAAGTTGAGCCTGCAATTTTCTTTATCGGGCTGCAACCGCATACACATCTCGAAGAGTACGCCTTCAAGAATGACATTCTCAAACCGGGCTACGATCCCATGAACGTGAAACCCTGGACGGTTCGCAAACTCTTGTGGAATCCAGAGCCATTGGGATCATTCTTTGGTGAAGTCTGTCTCCAGGCTTGGAAACGCAATCCCAATGATTTTGGACGCGAAGTGATGGATATTCTAGAAGAACGTCTAGGACGGGCTGAGCTAGAAGAAGCCCTCAGCGCCCCGCTTGAGAAAACCAAACCACAACTTGTCATTGCCCCTTAATATCCACTCATGTTAGAAGGCTCGATTCTCAACGATTTAAGAGTAGCTCACCAGCTTGGAGCGGTTGGCAAACGCCCGCTTAATTTCGGTGTGTATTATAAAAACACGCTCGTTTCACTCTGTCATGCCCTTGAAGACTGCATTCTCACCTGTCAAAGCGCTCCCCTGGTCGTGACCGCCTTCCAGCGTGGCAAATGGTATCTCCAAGAAGCCGATCGCTATGGCGACATCGCGAATCGAGCCGATCAAATCGTGATCATGGCAGCAGCGGATGCCGGATTTGCAGACCATGCAACCAGTCAGCGATCGAATGTTGCTTTGGTCAATTTAGACCCATCTGATCCAGTCGCTCAAGAATGGCACTTGATAATTTTGGCTCCGTCCTACACTGCGATGGTTCTCTGTCAGGAGCTATCTCCAGAAGACTATGGCACTCAAGGCATTCCAAAAGAAGACTTAGAGCGGAAGTTTTACGGATTTTGGACGTTTGAGAAAGGGTTGGTTGAGGAGACGGTGAATTTGGCGATCGAGCATATTGATCGGCATAATCCCGATAAGCTTTTTTGCGCCTTGCTCAATTGATCGATCAAACCGATGTCAGCAATCCCAATGCTGCGGCTGAGGTTGCTTCTTTATCGGTCGCCATGGCGCAGTTACTTGACCTTCCTGCTTGGCAGTTAAATCGCTTGCGGCTTTCTGCATTGCTGCACCGATTAGCCTTTTTACAGCAATCGGATAGCGTTCTCAGTCCAGGAAGTTTTGGACGTGTTGCCGAACATCATGCAGATGCCTCTCCAAGCTGTCCGATTGTGCCAGGAGCGCAGATTCTCAGAAACATGGGTAGATTGAGTGCGATCGCAACGATTATCACGCACGAATCTGAACGATGGAATGGCAAAGGGCAACCTGCTGGACTTGCAGGCGATGAGATTCCCTTAGAGTCAAGAATTCTTGGCTTACTGTCTGAATTCCAGCAGCGAGCGACTGAAAGTAACCCGATGCAGGCTCTTGCTCAATGTCAGGCAGAAGCCGGAGAGCATTGGGATGCGAAGCTTGTCGAAGCTTTAACACTCTTGGTCAATGCTATGCAGCAGGGGTTGAGTTTACCGATTCAGATGCCTAAAATTGCGGCTGGAATGTGGTTATTAGATTCTCATTCTGATGAGGAATTGCTGAATTTAGCTGAGACAGTGACGGAGTAGATCTAGATGAATATTCAGGCAATTCGATCGGGAAAAGTAACACAGCTTGCAGGGGTAGATTTGCAGGATGAGGATTTTTCTAAAGCAGATTTGAACGGGGTCATTTTTGCTGGAGCGAAGCTTTCTGGGGCAAATTTTACAGGCGCGAAACTGACTGGAGCCGTTTTAGATGGGGCGAATTTAGTCGGATGTGCGTTCGTTGGCTCAGATTTACGGGCGACGATGCTGGGTGCAAATCTGATGCAGGCGGATTTGACTGAAGCAGATCTGCGCGGAAGCAATTTGAGAGGCGCAAATTTGATGCGATCGCGTTTAACTCGGGCGACGCTATCGGGCGCGTTTCTCAGTGGGGCGAATTTGATGGGCGTGAATCTGCAAGGCGTTGACCTGCGCGGAGCCGACTTGCGCGGGGCAAATCTGAGTGGAGTAAATCTGCAAGGGGCAAATTTGACCCAAGCGGATCTACAAGGGGCAAATCTAAGTGGCTCTAATCTTGAAGAGGCAGATCTGCAAGGCGCAAATTTAGCAGGTGCAAACCTCGCAGGCGCGAACTTGCTGTGTGCAGAGTTGCAAGATGCGAATCTAGAAGGTGCGAATTTAATCGGAACCTGTATGGTTGGAACAGTTTTAGTGGAAATGACAAAAGAGTAGTTTTTCGATCGTCAATCAGGATCGGTCACTTCACAGTAAAAATCGCGGGGGGGTGAGCCAAAACAGTTGGCTGTTCGCGATCGAACTTCCACTATCGGGTAAAAGCAATCCGATCGCCCCTGCTTTTTTTAGGATCAACCGATCGCGGACTTCGCCCCAAAGCAGTAATTCTGCCCAACTGCTGAGATCGGGTTCATGTCCAACTAGAGCTAATGTTTTTTTGGGCGATCGCCAGCCTTCGAGCCATGCGTGCCAATTTTGAATATCGCCTCCCGGTGCAAGATATCCAGCCGTTTCTAGTGAATGACTCAAGCCGACTCGTTTTAGAATGTCAGCCGTTTGCTTTGCGCGAGTCAGCGGGCTTGTCAGGATCAGATCAAAGTGTAAATCGAGCGATCGCATTCGCTTGGCAACTTGTTCTGTTTTACGTTCTCCTTCCTGAGTCAAAGGACGCTCATCATCATGGGGATGATCGCCATGTTGCCCTGCTAAGCCATGCCGGATTAAATAAAGTTCCATACGCGCAAAAAATTGAAGGGCTATATGGATTATTACAGCACCCTTTGCCCTTCAATCTTCTATCCAAGGATTAATTCACGCCCTTTGGATAATTTTGATCCGGGTTGACGAGTCGCAATAGCTTCTGCTTTACTTGAGCATCAAAAACTGACCATTTTGTTTTGGCATAATCGCTATTTTCAGTAAAGCCTGATAAGAATCCCATCGGAATCTCAAACCCTCCCGCTTGCGATCGTCCGCCCCCAAAGAATCGTCCCTGCGCGTCCTGCCCAAATGCCTCTTTGATGAACTCATCCGGATCAAGCGTGATCTTATTCGTTCGCAGCGATCCGACGACGAATTCGAGTTCTTCATCCTCGTCATGAACAATGCCATAGACAACCGCCGTATGGACGTTCTCTTCCGTCACCAAGAAGTCAGCCGCCTGCGGGATCGCATCTCGATCGTCATATCTCAAATAGCCGACCCCCGCAATCGAGAAGTTATTCTGCACCAGACGGTTTTTCAGCGATCGCTCGATTACTTCCATGACTTGCTTCGATCGCGAAGACTGCATCACGGCATTCAGCAACTGCGCATCGTAAAATCGACTCAGATATGCGGCGGCTAAGAAATCTTCTTCCTGCGCCTGCATCAAGCGATTTGTATCCGAACGGAGTCCGTGCATCAGAGCCGTTGCACATTTGACATGCTCCGGCGTGCTGGTATCGAGCTTCAGCATTCCCGATTGAATGTACTGCGTCAGAATCGTCGCCGTTGCACGGGTATAGGTCCGAATATCGACAAATTCTGCTTTGAGGTCGTCCTGCATACTGTGATGGTCAATCACAACCGTAATCGGGATATTTGCGTGCTGAACGGATTCGAGCAGTTGACTGGTCGTTCCCTGATTGTCGATAAGAACACAGCCTTTATAAATAGAGAAATCCTTAGTTTTTGCCGTTTGAATCGGGAGACGTTGGAGCGGTAGATTGGTGAGCTTAACGAGCGCAATGTTTTCCTGGTGTGAAAGCATTCCAGCGTAGACAAGCTCGCATTGGATCTCAAATCTTTGAGCAATGAGCTTGTATGCCCAAGCAGAAGACAGCGCATCCGGATCTGGAAAATCCTGCAACAGAATGATTTGGCGATCGCCCCGATGTCGCTCTAGAACTTGGCGAAACGCTTCGATCTTTTTCTCTTGCTCGGGAGAACGAACGACCTCGTAAGGAAATCTGCCGCGATTTTCAGAAGGGTAACTCGTTCCGTTAGCGGACTTTGGCAGGTCGGTCGATAAAGCTTCAGTGGGATTCAGCCCAGAAATACCGGAGCCTGGTTCCATTGTTACAAGTGAAGAGAGGGGCACAGTCGAATCAGATTGCATACGTTAAAGTTGTGCGAAAAATAGAACCAGCCTCGGTCGATAACATTCCGTTTTAGACATGCTCGATCTCAAGACTCTTCTTGATCTTCGCAAATAACTTCAAAAAACGGCAGATCGGTTTATCCGATTTCTCTCATAAGAGAGAGATCGCGATTGTAACCTGGAACACTCCTCACCGTCTTATTCTTCTCGAACTCCCCCAATGACGTACTTTTGCCATTCTTGATTCACGCCATTTTTGACATGTTTCGTCACCTCAAAGTACAGTCCGCTATGAGGTCGATGGGGATTC
Organism: Leptolyngbya sp. Prado105; assembly: GCA_025454375.1. GTDB lineage: Bacteria > Cyanobacteriota > Cyanobacteriia > Leptolyngbyales > Leptolyngbyaceae > Leptolyngbya. The sequence continues at coordinate 7,463 of JALOOO010000312.1, forward strand.
GTCAATAGGGGCATCGACGCTTCTTTTGGAGTCCGACTGCCTTTCTTAACATTGCAGCGAACGCAGGCAGTTACAATATTTTCCCAGGAGTCACCGCCGCCTCGCGATCGTGGGATCACATGATCTAAAGTCAGATCATCGCCCGTATAGCCGCAGTACTGACAGGAGTGTCCATCTCGGTGGAGAAGATTCTTGCGAGTGAGAGGAATCTCTTTGTAAGGCACGCGCACATAATGGCGCAGCCGAATCACTGTGGGGAGTGGAAACCCCGAATAAATCATCTTTCCGTTATGCTCGACTTGCTCAGCTTTGCCTTTAATTAGCAGGACAACTGCTCGCCGCCAACTGGTAATATTGAGCGGTTCGTAGGAGGCATTGAGCACCAGAACCTTTCCCATTCGGTTTGCTTAAGACGTGCTTATTTGCACTGATGCTAACATATTCGTTCTTGAGACGACGGCATTGCGCTAAAAATCTGTCTTAAAGTTCGGCTCCAGGTTTTTCGGAAATCCACCCATAGCAGGACAAACATTTAATCTGCAAATCGAAACGCAGTATTCTAGTAGCGGTTCAGCGCAAGGCGAGTCCGGCGCAGGTTGTACTTGCAGGTGAGAATGCGCCACGACCTCGAAGACCCAGCGTGGAATTGGTACGGCGCAAGCGGCGATCGCGTAAGTTTCTGAGGCGCAAGCTGGCGTTCCGAGCGCGATGATCGAGTGAGGTGTGGGAAAATTGAGGACGCTCGATCGAGTTTCAGAAAAGCACCCCAGAATCTTCAAATGGGTTGCGCTCGAAAGAATAAGACCACGCTGAACACTACAGAAAATCACATGAAATTAATCTTGTATAGCAAGCCGGGATGCCATCTGTGTGAGGGATTGCAAGAGAAACTTGAGCAAATTCACTCCCTTCCATTTGAGCTAGAGATTCGAGACATCACGACTCGTGAAGACTGGTTTGCGTCCTATCAGTATGAAATTCCAGTATTGTATCTAAACGATCGTGCGATCCCGCGTCCTTCGCCGAGATCCTCGATCGCACAACTGGAATCTATGCTACAGAATTACATGTCAGCAAACGACTAAAAACGTAAACACCCAGGCAAGGAGAAAGCGATGAAACTCAGAGAACTTTTGGCAACATTGGGAGAACTCCCGAATCATCCTGCTTTAGAAGCGGAAGTCAAGGGATTAACAACGAATTCATTGGCCGTTCAGCCTGGAGAAGTGTTTATCGGAATGCCTGGAACTCGCGTGGATGGGGGCGACTTCTGGCAAAGTGCGATCGCAGCCGGAGCCATTGCCGCAGTTGTTTCACCTCAAGCGGCTGAAAAAGCGAAAAGCGATCCAGCTTGCCAATCTGAGCCTCTGATTATTCCATCGAGTGACATGGCTCAGACCTGTGCCAAACTTGCAACAGCGTTCTATCAATTTCCAACTCAGAAGCTCAAAATGATCGGGGTCACTGGCACAAATGGTAAAACGACGACGACGCATCTCATCGAGTATTTACTAGAACGATCGAACAAATCTCCTGCTTTACTCGGAACCCTCTACACCCGTTGGCAAGGCTTCCAACAAACGGCACTCCATACCACTCCTTTCCCAGTGGAATTGCAGCATCAGTTAGCTTCTGCGATCAGATCAGGCTGTGATTTCGCAGTGATGGAGGTCAGTTCTCACGCTCTGGCTCAGGGACGAACTTTAGGCTGTGAATTTGAAACCGCAGTCTTTACAAATTTGACGCAAGATCACCTCGATTATCACCGGGGCAAAGCTCGATCGGAAGTCAGTTTGGACATATAGCACTCAAGAAAAAGCAGACCTTTGCACGAGCAATTTGCAGTATAAATCGGATGGCGTGAGTGGAACATTGCACACCCCGATGGGAGATGCAGAATTCAAATCTCCTTTAGTTGGACAATTTAACCTTGCGAATTTACTAGCCGCAGTCGGAGCAGGATTAAATTCAGGACTGGCATTAAGTGCGATCGTGGAAGCTTTGCCTAGTTTCTCTGGCGTCCCAGGACGCATGGAGCAGGTTCAGATTAAGCCAGACCAAGACATTAGTGTGATTGTGGACTATGCCCATACCCCTGATAGCCTGGAGAACATGCTAAAAGCCTCTCGTCCGTTCATTTCAGGACAGATGATTTGTGTGTTTGGCTGCGGCGGCGATCGCGATCGTACCAAGCGCCCCAAAATGGGCAACATCGCTGCAACTTTAGCGGATCAAGTGATTGTGACTTCTGATAATCCGCGTACCGAAAATCCGCAGCAAATTCTCAATGATGTTGTGGCTGGAATTCCAGAATCAGTCAATCCGACTGTGATCGCCGATCGTGCCATCGCAATCAAAACTGCGATCATGCAGGCAAAACCGGGAGATGGAGTTTTGATTGCCGGAAAAGGTCACGAAGATTATCAAATCCTGGGAACGGAGAAGATTCATTTCGACGATCGCGAACAGGCGAGAGCAGCATTAAGCGATCGCTAAAAGAGATTGTGGGGCTGGGAAATTGGAGTTTTTGGGAAACTCCGACTTCTGGCGATCGATGATGCGATCGTCTATCTCCCTGCTAGGATGTAAAAGCTGAAAACGAAAAGGCTCCAGATTATGACTCGCGCAATCATGCAAACGGATAAGGGCACAATCAACCTTGAATTGTTTGATACCGATGCTCCAAACACCGTCCAAAATTTTGTCGATTTAGCAAACAAAGGCTTTTACGATGGACTTGCATTCCATCGCGTTATCCCGAACTTTATGGTTCAGGGGGGATGTCCCAACTCGCGTGAAGGCGCACCTGGAATGGCAGGCACCGGAGGACCTGGATACAAAATTAACTGCGAAATCAATCCAAATAAGCACGAAGCAGGCAGCCTTTCAATGGCGCACGCTGGACGCAACACAGGCGGCAGTCAATTTTTCATCTGCCATTCTGCACAACCGCACCTCGACGGCGTTCATACTGTCTTCGGTAAAACAGGCGATATGGATGTCGTGAATGCAATTCGCGGCAACGATCGCATTCTCTCTGTCAAGATCGAAGCTTAGACTCTGCCATATTTCGCGATCGCATGGGCTGATGCGTCTGCTTGATTCGTCAGCCATGCCCAAATCTGATCTCCATAGGAGAAGTGCCACCATTCGTTCCAGTGTTGCTTAAATCCGGCAGTGATCATTGCGTTTGCCAAGAGTTTGCGCTGCTGTCCGTATTCAGTCTCTTCAGAATAATGATGTGGAAATGATCGCGCTGAGATTTCATCAATTTCTGATCCCATATCAATCACATTGCCATTTTGATTGATTAAAGTAATGTCGATCGCGGCTCCTGTACTATGGGGTGGTGGTGTTTCAAGATTAAGATTCGGCATTGCCCAAAACTGATATACCTGTTGTAGCCATTCTTCTCTCTGCATGTCGGATAGCGCTGCTAATTCTAATCCGTTCGCATTGACTAATTCTTCGAGTGTGTAATCGACCATAAATTTCTGAACGGCAACAGGGCGATACGCATCAAAGATTTGAATCTTCCAACCGGGTCGAACTTTCTGCAATTCTGCATTTGCCAAAAGTAAGCGATCGAGAATCCCTTTTCTTACAAAAAACGGCGATTTGTCTTCATAAGGTGCGCCTAGTTTTGCATAAGGATGAGGAGTCACTCGATCGAATTGAGTTGAAATTTCGACCAGCGGTTCATAGCATTCTGCGATCGGGACTTTCTGATAAGGTTTCATACTGGAAATTTGGATTCTTAGTAATCTGTTTTTGCACAAGTCAGAATCCAATCTCTATAAACTGTTTACTTGTAAAGTTGGCATGACATACACATTTGCTTAGTAGCAAAGTTCTCAATTGCTATTTGAATCACACACCAGTTTCTTCAACCACAGTCAATCAATTGCCATAAACATGTAAAGATGGGAGGGTCTATTGTTGCTGTTACACAAATATGATATATTATTCTTATTGTGACCTTATCTTTTTACTAAATTGTCCCAGTAAAAATTCAATCTGCAACAAGCTGCAAGCTCTGACAGACAATTACTAACTTTATAAGTACTGCTGCAAAACACAGCATTATATTTGGTGGAAATTGCTCATCTTTGTGCAAAGATGCATACATTTAAGTCTTTACTTGAAAGTTGAAGAAAACTCATGTTCAGCTAGCTTGCAGTAGGAAATACTCAAATAGAATTTCTTTTAAAAAACTGTATTCCTTGAACCTTGAACTATATTATGATACACAGAAGTTCTTGAACTATACAACTCCCCAATTGGTTCATAGGTCTTCAATCAGTGCACATACTTGAACTCATAGCTCAGAGCTTAGTTGATATTTATGATCGGAATTATGAAAAATTACGATCACAACCATAAAATACGGGTTTTTGAATCGTAATCGAGAGTTCCATCATAACACATTTTTGAACCCTATCGCTAACCTTAACTTTTTGACCAGATGCAAAACCATGCCCAAATTTTTTTCAAAAAAACCAATGAATCTATACTTTAAATATATTATTAATGGCATTTTAAGTTATTTGAAGAAAAAAGAGTGGTTAGCTGAGAAACCTTATCCCTAAAAACCAGCATTTTTCAAGCAACATTACAAATTAAAACATAATTATGATGATGTTACAAATTACGGTTATGATTACGGAGTTTTTTTGTAATCCGGAATTTTTGTAAATATCAACTAAGGCTCATAGGTGCCATTGCTGTTCTCCAAAAAATTTCTCAAAAACTTGAGAGTACTGCAAAAACACCAATTTTGCATACAGCAGCAAGAGACACACCAACTTCTTGATCCACAAACAATGATTGCAATGATGGCCATGATGTATATACACACAATTCAACAAGAATACAAAGGTTGTTTTCAACAGTTCAAATATGTAGACATAACAACTCTCAATGTGGAGGACAATCATGCAGTTTTTCATTATAATACATCTTGGGGGTCCACTGATCAAATTACTGTATCCTGTTGATTTTCCATTTACATTATGATAGAGGCTGCAGGATGATTTTCAATACCCCAAACATACAATTACCGATTACTGACCAACATTGACATACTATAAATCCAAATGATGGTCTCATCACTGGTTCTCAATACATCAAATTTTTTCACCATTGAAGCCATTATAATTGTCAATTGTCAGCAGGTCATTCAATTAAAGGTAAATCTGATTTACATGTGACAGTACTTTTTTGTACAGCATACAGCAAATTGCTTCTTCAACATCCAATGATGATTTCTCAAAAGTAACTTGCCAAATAAAAAATCAAAGATATGTATAATAAAGAACAGACAATCAGATTTTTACATAAATAATTTCCTAATTAACTTGTATGTTCTAAACGGTATTCTTAGCTTTCTTATTAAATCAAACAGTTGCCTAAACAATTAACTAACCAGTTCTCTCAAACCAGAGTCACCTAATTGCTATTGTTAAGGGGTTGTATCATTGCTGTTACACAAACTGATTTCTATTATTGTGAGCTTATTAGTCTATTATTTTAGTAATGTGGTTTAACTTGCTGTTACACAAACTGATTTTCTATTATTGTGAGCTTATTAGTCTATTATTTTAGTAATGTGGTTTAACAGACAGATCTTTGTCTGCAACATTGTGCAAGCACTGAAAGACATCCCAAACAGTCCTAGTACAGTAAGATACAAGCATACAGCAAAAAGAACGGTCAAAAACC
>JALOOO010000313.1 GCA_025454375.1 Leptolyngbya sp. Prado105
GTGCTAGATACGAACGGAAATGCAGATTGGAAAGATCAAATGGCTTGGCTGGATGCCGAGCTAGGACGCAGCACTGCTCCCTGGAAAATCGTCTACGGGCATCATCCCATTTACTCTTCTGGGCATTACGGAACGGATCAAGCGATGATCGCAAAGTTTGCGCCGCTGTTCAAAAAGCACCAAGTCCAGCTTTATATCAATGGGCATGAGCATCACTATGAGCGATCGACTTCGATCGATGGCACAACCTATTTAGTGACTGGGATTGGAGGTGCGAGTCTCCGCCGAGTCGGGAGATCGAAATTTACTGAATATGCAGTGTCTCGATACGGATTTAGCGCGATCGAGGTTTACCCTGATCGGCTGCAAATCGAAGGTATTGGCACAGATGGGCTAGTCTTCGATCGCGGTATTATCGCTCGTCAAGCGAAGGTCGCTGTATGACAGATGCCTACACTCGAACGGTTCAACTCGCAACGGAGTTTATCGAAAACGATGATCCGTTAGGCTGGTTTGAAGCACTCTACGCCACAGCGAACGAAGATCCGACCACAGTTCCCTGGGCAAAGTTAGCTCCAAATCCTTTGTTGCTCGCATGGCTTGACCAACATTCGATTGACGGCAAGCGTGCGATCGTCATCGGTTGCGGATTAGGCGACGATGCTGAAGAACTCGCAAAACGAGGCTTACAAGTCACCGCTATTGATATCTCAGAAAGCGCGATTGCCTGGTGCAAAAAACGCTTTCCAGACTCATTAGTGAACTATCAGACGGCTGACTTATTCAACCTTACATTTGGCAAATTTGACTTTGTGCTAGAAGCTTACACGATTCAAGCAATGCCTCCAGCACTACGCGCTCAAGCTCTTCCAAAAATTGCTCAACTCGTCGCAGGGCAGCTTCTTGTGATTACTCGCGGGAGAGAACCAGAGCAATCTTTAACAACCGTTCCATTTCCGCTGACTAAAATGGAGCTATCTGGCTTCACTCAAGCTGGGCTACAAGAAGTCGAGTTTGAAGACTTAAACGAACCAGAGACAGTCAGACGCTGGATTGTGCAATATCGAGGTTGATGCGAATGGCAAACATGATCTGGATGGAGAACATCACAAAAACCTACCAACTGGGTGAAGTAGATGTCCCGGTTCTCAAGGGCATTGATCTGGCGATCGAGGAAGGCGAATATGTCGCCATCATGGGCATGTCTGGCTCTGGCAAGTCTACTTTGATGAATATTATCGGATGTCTCGATCGTCCTTCTAACGGTCATTACGTTCTCGAAGGTCGAAATTTGACGACGTTGGACAACGACGAACTCGCTTTCATTCGCAATCAGAGAATTGGTTTTGTCTTTCAGCAGTTCAATCTACTAAACCGGGCAACGGCTCTAGAAAATGTGATGTTGCCGATGGTCTATGCAGGCATTGCGCGATCGCAAAGAAAACTTCGGGCTGAGGAAGCACTCACTCGTGTCGGACTTGCAGAACGCCTTTCAAACCGTCCAAATCAACTCTCTGGAGGACAACAGCAACGAGTCGCGATCGCGCGTGCCTTAGTAAACCGTCCTGCTCTAGTTCTTGCTGATGAGCCGACGGGTGCTTTGGATACGCAAACTTCAGCCGAAGTGATGGCTTTATTGACTGAATTAAATCAGCAGGGCATCACGATCGTCATTGTCACGCATGAACCTGATGTTGCGGCTCAAACTCGTCGAACTATTCATGTCAAAGACGGTTTAGTCGTGAGTAACTAACGCGATCGCTTTTTGCTTGAGTCGGTTACAGACTTGCTTGCTCAAGCCATTCCGCAGGAATTTTGTTGTGGATTGAGGTCAGGACGCGCGTGAAAAGGTAAACGACAAGACACGATCTTTGAAATCCCAAAAAGCACCTGCGATCGAACCTAAATTTGCAACGGTTCAAGAAAACCTCGATCGAGCAAAATCATTGCTACGATAGTAAATTCTGAGAACTCCAAGGTTTTCAAAAACTTTGGAGTTCTAGCCCCACGACCTATCTCAATGCAGTATTTGCAAAGCCCAAGGTCAGTAGAAAGCCCAAAATGTGTCCGAAGCTCATACAAGCCAAGAAACCAGCCACACTAATGTTGTTGAACAAAGACTTAGAAAACGGCAAAGGCATCTTCGCGCCCGTATGAGGGTATTTAATCGTCCGCGATCCGATGAGTAAAACGAGCAAGCAAGCACCTACGATAAAAGGTGTCCCTTGCCAGTTCCAAAGTTCACCAGAAGGAGGCAGTTCAAACATAAGAGTAACTCCATAAAAACTGATGCAACTATCATTCAGCGATCGCCCAAATGAAACCTCCTTCCCAGTGCAGGATCATCGCTCTACTAAAAGAGAGATAATCATATTCAGACAATTACTCTATCTGTTATGCAACCCTGGAACCTTCCCCGCGCAACTTTCAACTGGGGACAGAAAACCTACATCATGGGCATTTTGAATGTTACGCCTGATAGTTTCAGCGATGGCGGACAGTTCAATACCTTAAAAAGCGCGATCGCCCAAGCTCACCAAATCATCCAAGACGGCGCGGACATTCTTGATATCGGCGGACAATCGACCCGTCCAAATGCAGATGAAATTTCGCTGCAAGAAGAACTCGATCGCGTCATTCCCGTGATTGAAGCGATTCGGCAAAATTTTGAAATTCCGATCTCAGTCGATACGACTCGATCTCAAGTCGCCCAAGCCGCGATCGCGTCTGGAGCCGACATCATCAACGACGTTTCGGGTGCTGTATTCGATTCAGAAATGCTTTCAACTGTCGGCAAATTAGGCATTCCAATCATTTTGATGCACATGAGAGGAACCCCCAAAACGATGCAATCGTTAACAGACTATAACAATCTCATCCCAGAGATTTCTGAATTTCTAAAATCACGAATCGAGCAAGCGATCGCCCAGGGAATCCAATCCATCTTGATCGATCCAGGAGTCGGATTTGCGAAAAAATTCGACCAAAACCTAGAGATCATCCGCAACCTCAAAGCCTTCCAAACTTTGAATTGTCCAATTCTAATCGGAGCCTCTCGCAAAAGCTTTATTGGACAGATTCTCAACCAGCCCGACCCACAGCAGCGAGTATGGGGAACAGCCGCCGCCTGTGTCAGCGCGATCGCAAACGGAGCCGACATTGTGCGCGTTCATGATGTCGCAGCCTTAAGCGATGCCTGCCGCGTCGCAGATGCAATTTGGCGTTAAAAAAGGGAGGTCGCGCCTCCCTGGATTGGTAAATTTTGAGGAAAAAATCACGTATCAATATCGCCATCGATATTTCCGCGATCGCGCGGAGTAATTACCCCCGTATTCCCCATCAAATCAGTCACCGCTTCATTGAGTGCGCGCGGATCCATAAAGACGATCTTAGAATTATCGCTCTTGCTAATCTCCATACTGGCTGTCACATAATCCTTTGCAACGAGATAGCGCAAGACATCCTCCGCATTCATCTGTCCCTGTAACGCCTGCGCTAATTCCTGAATCGACTTGACCGTTCCTTCCGTGCGAATCAGTTCCGCTTGCTTCTCACTCCGCGCTGCCCGCTCCTTCTCCAAGGACTCTCGCAGGGCTGGAGAGATCTGAAACTCTTGCACCTCAACACGGATCACTTTCACGCCCCAGTTTGCCGTAGACTTATCCAACTGCCGCAGCAACGCCTGATTAATCGTAGCCGCCGATGAGAACGTATCTTCTAACGTCAATCGTCCGATCTCATTTCGCAAAGTCGAGATCACAATCTGCTTCAGAGACTCTTGTAAATCTTCAACCGCATAGTAAGCCTTCCTCAAATCCAGAACCTGCCAAGACACGATGGCATCGACCTCGATCGGCACATTGTCCTTTGTAAAGGCCCGTTGCGGCTCGATATCTAAAAGCTGTTCTCGAATCGTTTCGACTAACACACTATCCAAAAAGGGAATCACCACGTTGAGTCCTGGATTGAGAGTGCGTCTGTATCTTCCGAGGCGCTGCACGATCGCTTGATCGCCCTGCTCCACAATACGGATAGAACCAATAATGCCACCCAAAATAATAAGAAACAACGCACCAGTAATCTCAAACATAGATTGCGCTCCCGTTGAGCCAAATTGTCAATGAATTATTCAAAATAGAGGTCGCAAGTTTAGTCTAATCTCTCTACTTGAAAATGTTGCAGATTCGAGGTTGAAATTCAAGACCCTTGGCAGTTTTAACTGATATTATTGTGCCGTTTGATCAGTGTTTTTGCTACCCACGAACCGATTTTCCAATCCCTTTGAGGATTCCCCGTCCAATCAGCCCAATCCCACGTCCAATCACTTCGGTTAAAACGTAAACGATTCCGCTGCCTAAAAACGCGATCGCACCTCTTAATCTAGGTGAAATTGCATCACGTGTTTCTAGCGCCAGAGTCACAGCAAATTGCACGCCCGAAAGGCTCTCCAATTCCTCGATTCTGGGCGAATAAACCACGACTCGATTGATGCCATAATCCTCCAAAACAAACAGTCGATATCGACTTTCAAAAATCGCCTTTGGCTCCGTAAATAATCGCTCCGATCGAAACCGCCAAGATAAATCATTTCTAAATCGCTCGATTTCACGAGTGGACAAAAGTCGGCGATCGTAGAATTCCTGTTTAATCGCTTCTAGATTGGCGAACCGATTTAATAAGGGTTGAATCGTCGCATTTGCAAGCTGAATGATCAGATTTTCGAGCAGATCAATCGCCCGATCACGCGCTTCGATCGTCCCTATTTCGTAGAGCGTTTGATCAATAATTAAAGGCATTTCAAATAGCAAATGCTCAAAAATTTCTTGAGCCAGCGGAATTTTATCTAGAATTTCAGCTTGAACCACGCCGCTTTCTTCGAGCAGAGTAGACACCATTTCAAGATCACGATTTTTCACCCGAATCGTTGAATAACGCCCAAAAAACTGCATAACGATCGCTTGCCACAAATCGCGCAAAACATCAGATTGTTTGGCTGCAAACTGATCTGGTAAAAGTTGAGAAAACCTCAGTTCATCAAGCAAATCTTCTAATTGCCGCAGGATGATGAAAAACAATTCTCGTTTCTTTTCTAACTTGAGAATGTCAATTTCTAGAGGTATCCCTGTTAAATTCTCTAAACTAGATTGAAGTTTTGTTGCAATTCGTTCAAATAATTCCCCTTGCCATGCTTTCAGATGCGGAGTTTCTAAAACAGATTCGATCTTCTGAGGAGAAACGGTCATAGCAGACTCAACAGGCACGATCGTGCGGGGTTTTGGTGCAAGCTCCTCAGCCGGAAGCGTTCTCTGGATTAGCCATTGAGCGGCTTTCAATTCTCGTCTACGTCCATTTAAGAAGGCTCGATCGAGGGCAGAAAGCGTCGTCGATCTGAGTTGAG
>JALOOO010000314.1 GCA_025454375.1 Leptolyngbya sp. Prado105
AACTCGCATTGTTTCCCATGCCTTTGATATGGGCGATTGGAAGCCGGATCAGGTGATCAATGTGAGCGGAACAACGGTTTATTTCTGGACTGTGCCGAAGCAGATCCCTGCAAATCTCAAGCAATAACCCCGCGATCGTCTGATTTGGATTGCTTACGTACTATTTGCCTATTTCTCCTATCTCCAAGCTTCTCTTGGTGGCTTGATGCCGTTTCTGCGAGAGAAATTGAAGCGGAGTTTTACGATCGGGGGATTGCATTTTAGTGCGTTTGCGATCGGGATTACTAAAATGAATTAAGACAGGCATTTGAGCCAATTTTGCGACTACTGATGGGATTAAGAATTGTTTTTACGATCGACGGTCGGTGGCAGTCTCTTGGCTGGAGAATTTTGAGCGTTTTGATGCAGAATCAGTTGATTTACAATCCCTTGTGGGTCACGTACAAAAGTAACTTGAGCATCAACTTCTGTAATAAAGAACTGCGTTTCTGTTTCTGCAAAAAGTTCGACTTTAGCTTGTCCTGTCGCCTGTAGAAAGAGGCGATTTTGTTCTTTGGTAATCGTAAGAACGAACTCAGGAGCTAGTTCATAACGCCCAACATAAGCATCTAGAAGCTTTGGATTAATCTCGATCGCTTTTCGCTCTCTCGGAATCTCACGTTTTGCCAGTGGAATGCTTTCATCGAGTAAATGAAATCCAATATCGCTAATGTCATTTTCTGAGTTTGAAAGCACCACAACACCCAGTCCTTTCTTTTTCACAAAGCCAATAAAACTGCGAAATCCGCCTGTACCCCCCTCATGCACAATCATTTCAGTGTCTTTGTGCGTCACAATATGCCACCCGATCGCAATCTTCATCTCAGAAAGGTTCGTCTCATGTTGAGCAATGTGCATTTTCTGGAGCGTTCTATTGAGCGGAGAGGATTTCAACTGCAAATTAGCAGAGAGAAACGTCAGCAGATCGTTAGCGGTCGATCGCAGCCCTCCTGCTCCTGCTAAAGTTGGTAAATCCCAATAAGAGACAGGGTTACCAAATCGATTGTGCCCCTTCGTAAATCGAGCTTGCTGTCTTGAAGAGATTTGAATCGTTGTGTCCTTCATCTTGAGCGGGTTAGTAATCTGATTTTTGATCAGGGTTTCATAGCTCACACCCGCTTTCAAACTTAGAATATGACCTAGTAATCCTGCTCCAAGGTTCGAGTATTCATACTGTGCGCCAATATCTCTAGGTAGCTGATAGCTCGATAAAAATGAATAAAGTTGCTCGATCGTGTAGTCTGCGTAAGGATTACTCGGATCTTTTTGCGCGAGATTGTCTGGTAAACGGGGCAAGCCAGAGGTATGAGTTGCCAAGCTGAGTAAAGAAATTGCTTTACCGTTACGAGTTGGCGTTTTGACTGGGAGAAATTTAGAAATTGGATCATTGAGCTTGAGTTCTCCTCGCTCTGCCATTTGAGTCAGGGCTAAGGCTGTAAAAACTTTACTAATCGAACCAATCTCAAACAAAGTATCTGCATCTACTTTTGAATCAAGTAGGCTGTAATTGAATAGACGACGACTTTTACGATCGATCAATCCCACGACAATCCCCGGCATTTGTCTTTCTTGCTCGACTCGTTGTTTGAGCAAAGCCAGAATTTTTTCATTTGAAGGTGTGGCTTGAGCATGAATCATGGTAATTCCGATAAAAGTAACCAGGACTAGAACAATCACAAAAAGTTTTCGTTTCAAGACTCACACCTCCAGAATCGTTACTGCTCTAATGCAAACTGAATCAATCGATCGACTAACTCTGGATAAGGAATACCTGATGCTGCCCACATCATCGGATACATGCTCGTCGCCGTAAATCCAGGCAAGGTATTGATTTCATTAATTAGCACTTCTCCCGTCGATTCGACATAGAAAAAATCGACTCGACTTAATCCCGCACAGTCGATTGCATGAAACGCCTGTAATGCACGCTCCTGAATCAAGCTCACCACCTCGGCAGGGAGATTTGCTGGGATTGTATGAGAAGACTTGCCTGCCGTGTATTTTGTTTCGTAATCGTAAAAGTCACTCTCGAACGTGATTTCGCCAACTACGGAGGCTTTTGCTTGATCGTTTCCAAGGACTGCAACTTCGACTTCTCGGGCAACGACCCCTGCTTCGACAATAATTCGTCGATCGTAGCTTGCTGCACTGTCTAAAGCGGCTTCTAGCTCTGCTCTTGTCCGTACTTTCGAGATGCCCACGGATGAGCCTAAGTTTGCGGGTTTGACAAAGCAGGGATAGCCGAGTTCCGTTTCAATGCGATCGCATAGTTTTGGAAATACGCATGGATTGGAATACACATCAGCCCGACTGACTGCTAGATATTTCACCTGCGGCAGTCCCACTTCAGCAAATGCCATTTTCATCGCAATCTTATCCATGCCGACCGCAGATCCCATCACCCCTGATCCCACAAATGGCTTCTGCATCAAAGTCAATAAACCTTGAATTGTGCCGTCTTCTCCGTTAGGTCCATGCAGAATTGGAAACCAAACATCAATCTTTTCTGCTTCAGTCGGAAACGTCCAAAGATTCGTCGCGCGATCGTCGCATTCGATTGCGCCCGATTCCAACACTGATCGCGCAATATCGGGCGATTTCCATTGCCCATCTTTCTGAATATAGAACGGCATCAAATCATATTTTTCTACATTGGCAGGATCGCTTAGTGCCTGAGCAATCGATCGTGCAGATGCGATCGAGACTTCATGTTCTCCAGAACGCCCGCCAAATAGCAATCCTACTTTGAGTTTTGTCATGATCTGATTCCCAAATTTCTTTGGACTTTAGATCATTTAGGCAATTCCGTCCAGAGCGTTGAATCAAATAACGCGAGCTAGCACGATCGCAATCTCGTTTTAAGGAGACATCCGTTCAATTGTCCAATTCTCACCTTGACGACAATAGAGTAATCGATCGTGCAATCGACTTGACCTCCCTTGCCAAAATTCAATCTCATGCGGAATGACCCGAAATCCTCCCCAATGGGGTGGACGCGGCACTTCCTGGTTCTCGTATTCCACTTTCAACGTCGCTAACCTCTGCTCCAAAACATCCCGATTCGGGATAATCTCACTCTGCTCCGATGCCCAAGCCCCTAAACGACTGTTGTGCGGACGACTGAAGAAGTAACCATCCGACTCCTCAGCCGTCACTTTCTCAACCCTGCCCACAATCCGCACCTGGCGTTCGAGTTCTGTCCACAAAAACACCAACGCCGCTTGAGGATTCGCTTCTAGCTCTTTACCTTTATTGCTGTTGTAGTTCGTAAAAAAGGTAAACCCACGATCGTCCACCGCTTTCAGCAACACAATCCGTGCCGCAGGAATGCCATCTTTGGATGCTGTCGCCAACGTCATGGCATTCGGTTCTGGCAATTCAGCCTTGACTGCTTGATCAAACCAGCGTTGAAATTGTTGAACCGGATTCGGATCGACATCCGATTCATTCAAAGTTTCCTTGGTATAGTCTTTTCTGAGATCCGCGATCGAAGAAATCATCGTTCATTTTCTATGCTCCATCTTCTATTCTATTCGTCTGAGAGATCACAAAGGGCGATCGATCTGGCATAACTTAAAAGGTTGCGATCGGAGAGTACAGAAATGACGCTGTTATTAGCGGGCGATATTGGTGGAACGAAAACGATTTTGAGATTGGTTGAAGCGCAAGCCGATCAAGCTGAAACGGCAAAAAATAGTTTGTTTGAGCAGCGCTATGTCAGTCGTGACTTTCGCGATCTTGTGCCTATGGTAGAAAAATTTTTACAAGCAGCGCAACAAGAAATCGGTCAATCCTTTACACCCGAAAAAGCTTGTTTTGGCATCGCGGGTCCGGTTGTCAATAACACCAGCAAAGTTACAAATGTTGCTTGGATGCTAGAAGGCGATCGCTTATCTCAACAACTCTCAATCCCCAAGGTTTCGCTGATTAATGATTTTGCTGCGATCGGCTATGGAATTCTCGCGCTCAATCCCTCTGATCTCCATGTTCTTCAAAACGGGCAGCCTCAACCGAATGCTCCTATTGCTGTCATCGGTGCAGGAACAGGCTTAGGACAGGGCTATCTCGTTCACAATGGCACCTCCTATCAGGTGTTTGAATCTGAAGGCGGACATGCTGATTTTGCACCTCGCACTGAGTTGGAATTTCAACTGTCAAGGTACTTACTTGAGAAATTGAACATCGAACGCATCTCTGTTGAGCGCATCGTTTCGGGGCAGGGCATTATTGCAATCTATCAGTTTTTACGCGATCGAGATTTTGCTAAAGAATCTCCCGAAATTGCGGCAATGATGCACACTTGGGATTCTGAAATGGGACGAGAAAAAACGGTTGATCCGGCTGCTGCTATTTCTCAAGCGGCATTAGAGCATCGCGATCATTTGTCTGAAAAAACTATGCAGATGTTCATTGATGCCTATGGTGCAGAAGCAGGCAACCAAGCTTTGAAACTCCTTCCCTATGGTGGCGTATACATTGCAGGTGGAATTGCTGCAAAAGTGTTGCCCTTAATGGAAGAAGGAAGCTTTTTACGATCGTTCCAACTCAAAGGCAGAATGCGATCGCTGATGGAAAAAGTACCGATTCAAATTGTGCTAAATCCGCAAGTTGGATTAATTGGTGCAGCACTTCGAGCAGCACGATTGTAAGCAACGTAGCGCAATGATAGTTAGAGCAATCTGCACAGGGACTAGAGTCAGGTCATCGTTTCAAAATCTCAGCAGGAGAACGCTGCCAAGTATCTAAATGATGACGAATCAGCCCTTTAGAATTCAGCCTGTAAGTTGATGTGCTATTGGGCTTCAATGGCGCTTTCCACAGAACTCTCAAATCTTTTTCCCCCTTGGCAAGGGGGATTCTGTCAAGCGTTTGCGCTATGAATAATCAAATGGGCATCAATCCAAACTTAATTCTTCTTCAACCGCCGCAGTTCTTCTTGCAAATCGGCGACCTGTCTACGCATCTCATCGACCGAAGTCGTCGTCTGCGTCGGTGCAAGCTCATCATCGTCTAAAATCTCAATCTTACGCGGTTCACTCGGCTGAGTGTCCTGTGGAGGGGGAGCCGATATGCCCGGTTGTTGCGCTCGTTGCACCATCTCATCGACAAATCGCCGCGCTTCTTCTGAACTCATCTCACCGCGTGCCACCATCTCATCTGCCAATTTCTGCACCTGCGATCGCAGTTCGGTCAACTTCTCTCCAGCCTTTTCGCCCGCATAAGAAGCGACTCCGATGCCTAAATACATCGCCTTTTGCACAATATCTCCCAAACCCATAAAAATCGCGCTCCTGGTACTCGTTACCTCCAAGATACGCAGAATTCTAGCGATTGCCCAGAGCGAAAAATCCGATGAG
>JALOOO010000086.1 GCA_025454375.1 Leptolyngbya sp. Prado105
CAAATTCGGTCAATCCGCTGCGCCAGGTTTTAGATGTCTTAGAAGAACCGATCGCAGCCATTCCTTACGATCCATTTGGTCATTATCATTTTCCAGATGCGACGCTTCCGGTCTACGGAAATTTAGAGAAGTATCGATCGGCTATTGCCAAAATCTCTCCTCAAGGCGCGATCGAACTTGTCGAACTCGAAAAACGGTTTCTCAACCTATACGAAGGCTTACGTGGAATTCCAACTCTGGCACTGCGGAGCGATTGGAAATTAGCCCCCCTCCTAATCAGTCGCTATTTGCCTTCGCTGCTAAAGTTACTCCCTAATCTTGGAATGATTCAAGCTTCCGTGGGCGATTTAATGGATCAAACCGTGCGCGATCCTTGGGTGAGAAGATTAATCAATTTAGAGTGTTTTTTACTCTCTGGACTCAAGGCTCACGGAACGATCGCGCCCGAAGTTGCCTTTATGTTTGGCGAGCGAACGCAGTCCGTGATCGATTATCCAATTGGCGGAAGTGGCGCGATCGTCGATGCCCTGGTTCGAGGGTTAAAAAAATGGGGCGGAACGCTGCGACTGGGGACACATGTAGACAAAATTTTGGTCAAATCCGGCAAAGCTCAAGGCGTTCGACTCCGAAATGGCGAAGAATTACAATCCTCGATCGTCATTTCCAACGCCACAATTTGGGACACCTATTCGCACCTTTTAGAGCATTCACCCCAAACTCAAACCGCGCTAAACACCCCAGCAATCGAGAGTTTTATGCACTTACATCTGGGGATTCGAGCGGATGGATTAGAAAATTTAACCGGGCATCATGTCGTAGTGCATGACGATCGAGACATCACAACTCCTGGCAATACCTGCATGATCTCGATTCCTTCTGTCTGGGACGCAAATCTGGCTCCAGAAGGACACCACACAATTCATGCGTACACGTTAGAATCCTTTGCAGGCTGGGAACGAGATGGGGAATACGAACAGAAAAAAATCGAGCGATCGCAACCTCTCTTTCGTGCAATTGAACGCATTATTCCAGACTTAAGAGAACGAATGGTTTTAGAACTGATTGGAACACCCCTCACTCATGCTCGATATTTGCGACGATATCAGGGAACGTATGGAGCAGGAATTCCCGCAGGACAAGGATTATTTCCAAGTTGCTATACGCCGATCGTGAATCTTTACCGAGTCGGAGATAGCACAATGCCTGGGATTGGTGTTCCCGCCGTTGCTGCCTCTGGTATTCTCTGTGCCAATACGCTCGTCGCTCCTGCTGACACCCTTAAATTGGTTGATTTGCTTTGACTTTTTTCCTGCAATTTCGAGGTGAACTTGCCGCGCTCACGGCGGCTCTGATCTGGGCAGTTGCCTCGATCGTCTATACGGGTGTTGGCAGGCAAATTACGCCACTTGCCTTAAATTTTACCAAAGGCTGGATCGCGATCGTACTGCTGATCCTCACGCTCCTTCTGACTCGACAAACTCCGCCTGCGATCGATCTCTTGAATTTTCTGCTGCTGTTTTTCAGTGGCACCATTGGCATCGGATTCGGCGACACTGCCTATTTCAACGCGCTCAACTGCATCGGCGCACGCCGAACTCTTTTATTTGAAACGCTGGCTCCCCCTCTCTCTGCCGTCTTGGCGCTGATCTTTCTCAACGAGCAAATCTCCACCTCAGCATGGTTTGGAATTGGATTAACAATTTTTGGGGTCGTTTGGGTGATTTTAGAACGAGTTTCTGATGTCCACGAAAATTTTCGTCCGCTTCAAGGCAGTCTATTTGGACTTCTTGCGGCAATTGGACAGGCAACAGGTGCCGTCATGTCGAGGGCTGCACTGGTTAATTCTGAAATTGATTCACTTTGGAGTACGCTGATTCGGCTTTTGGGAGGGACGATCGTACTTTTCATTTGGATTCTACTGCAACGTCAATCGCACGAAATGCTTAAACCGATGCAAAATCGCCGTTTATTTGGAATCATCGCAACAACTGGATTTGTTAGTACTTATCTAGGAATTTTACTTCAGCAAACTTCGCTTAAATTTGCAGCAACGGGTATTGCTCAATCTCTAAGTAGTACCAGTCCATTATTTGTCATACCTTTAACTCGAATCTTTGGCGATCGCGTTACCATGCGATCTGTCATCGGTGTCCTGATTGCGCTCTTGGGGGTGAGTTTATTATTTCAGCGTCTGTGATCTCGATCACTGATGTATTACAGTTTCATGATAAGTAGCATTTTTAACGTAATATATTGCAGTGTAACCACGAGTTTTCGCAAATTTACCCTGCGATATTCAGTGATCTTGCCAATGGGGACAGCATAAATTGCTGAGTATTTCTAGAAGAAGGTAAAGGTGCTGCATCGTTCACAGGGTTGCTACAGTCATGGAATTCCTGGCAACGTCAATGTTTGAGGAAAGGATTGTTATGCAAGTTTTGTTACTCGTTTCGGGATTGTTTTATATCGCAGTCATGCCCGTCCTCTTCGTGAGTTGGCTTGAGTTCTTCCGCCACGATCATGATGAACTCACTCGCCGAGAGCAACACATGTCTGTGTGTGTGATTGCGATCGCGTCCTTACTTTGGATTATTATTTTGCCCTTCGCTTACTTAGAGCTTTTGGATAAATTTAAGCGCTCCAGTCGTGCAGCGCGTCTCTATCAAAAAATGCTGGAAGCTCCAAAATTTAACACATTCATCCCAAACGAAGGCTCCCAATATTCCAACTTCTCGAACAACTAAGTAATACTTGCAACGATCTGTATCTTCAGCCAGAGGACAGATCGTTTGCGACCGTAGGATTCTAGTTTCGGAAGGAAAAGATTTTTACTGTTAACGACAATACAATTTGTGAGGAAGAAGATCCCGTCTCAGTAGCTCTTGTTATAATCGATATGGCTCTGCTACCGAGGCCGAATTAATGATGTTCCTCGTTTTTGTTTTATAAGTAGCAGTTCTTTCTCGCATGTCTGTATTAAATTAACCAACAGCAGGTGAACCAGGTTATCTGGTTTTTTGTTGTGAATGGGTTATGTGAACACTTTCAGGGAAGTCAAATCTGTGGGTCGCTTAATTTGAATCTAAGGATCTTGCATCTTTAAAATTCAAAACGGAGGAACCAATTTTTTTGGGGCGAATCTTGAACATAAGTTTGAGAAAGACACCTTCCAGTCTTAGCCCGTCAGCTAACTCCGTCAGCATTGGGAGGATTCTCCAGAACGCAGTTCTCTGCGGTTATGGTGTCCTAAATTTTGATCGAGTAAATTCGATCGACAAAAATCCCTCACCCACCTCTCACCCCTATTTCGTTAGGAGAGGTCGCAACTCGTGAATATTCATTCGATGCTAGTACGGCTCCAAGGAACGCTTGGACGGACTGATCTTGTTCAGAAGATGCTGCTGACGGCGGGTAAAAGCCGTTCAGAAGAACCTGAGATTAACCTAGTTGTGGGCTATTCCAATTCGCCGAGTAGTCAGACGGCTTTGGATCTGACCTTATGGATTGCTCATCAGACTCGCTTGGCGACAGGGAAGCAGGTCACGGTTCAAGTTGTGTACGTCGTCGATGATGGCATCATGAATCGGATTCCTGTCTTCAATGGCAAATCTGATCGCGCCTCCAAAGAAGTTGGAAGTGAATGGCGCACCAGCCGAACTGCGATCGCGGAATTAGAGACGATGGCAAGCGCTCAGTTTGGTATGGCGGAGTTGTTTGAACATGCCGATCGAGTGTTGTGGAATGCTCGCTGTATGGCAGAAGAGTGGCGCGGTTCGCTGAAGACGCATTTGCGGTTTGGTCGCGTGTCAAAAGAGTTGAAAGAAGTCGTTGAGGCGGAAAAAGCGTCGCTGTTAATTTTGGGATGTGATTCTGGTGATCATCCTCTCGTGCAGCAGTTAGGTGGAAAATTTCCCTGTCCAGTGCTGGGAATTCCATCGGTTTTAGAAGCATAATTTCTGCCGGAATCCTTAAACACTCATATGGCGTAGTGCTGTTCTAATTTCAGAACGCATTACGCCATATGAGTGTTTACGAATTGGAGCCAGATCGGATTTAAGTTGAAAATCCCGTTCAATTTCGAGAGATTTGCGGGTTGAGCGAAGCCCAATCTCAGATTGCCTGAATCCATTCCTTCACGTCATATTCTGTCCAAATCTGATTTTTCCAGTACGGGTCAGATTCGATCAAATTCCGCACGATCGCTTCATTCTCCGCCTCATAAATCCCAAAGACTTGGGTCAGATCTTGAGTGGGTCCGATCGTAATCAAAATCCCGTCTTCTTTCTGTTGCGCCAGCCCATCTAAATGAGCCTGACGGTAAGGAGTTCTTTTCTCTAGAACATCCGCGCAATAGCTTCCCCAAAGAATATATTTCGGCACAGTTCCACCTCTAACTTCTCAATTCAACCCGGAATTTCTCAACCAATGCTTCGCGCACTTGCTGATGCACCGGATCAACGTCCTCGTCTTTCAATGTGCGATCGTCCGCTCGATAAACCAATCGGAACGCTAAACTGCGCTGACCTTCCGGGACACGATCTCCCTTATATTCATCAAACAATTCAACGGATTCGAGCAGCTTACCGCCCGCCTTCACAATCGTGCGTTCTAAATCCGATACGCCCACTTCACGCGACGCATAGAAGGCAATATCGCGATCGGAAGCAGGATAAGTTGAGAAGGCTTTGAAAATTGGAACCATCGCTTCATCTGACTCCAAATGCCGAATGATCACGTCCAGATCCAACTGGAAAACATAAACTTCATCGGGCAAGCCACGCTCTTGACGCAGTTGAGGATGTAGCTGTCCAAATGTTCCTAAGCGATCGCCTCTCACCCAAAGCGAAGCCGTTCGCCCTGGATGCAAACGCGGATCACGTCGATCGGGCTGAAATTCCACAGGCAGTTTCACTCGATCGAAGACACTTTCTAAAATGCCTTTCGCTTCAAACCAAGTCATCGGTTGATCTTTACCACCGCGAACCCATTTTCCTTGAGTTGAATCCCCGCCCATAATTCCAGAGATTGCTTCAGATTCGAGCAACTCTTCTTCTTGAGTAAAGACATGCCCAATCTCAAACCCATTTAATGCGCCATTGCCTTGCTCAAGGTTGTACTGGAACGCTTCGATTAAGCCATTGATCAAATCTGTTCTGAGGGCAGAATATTCTGTAAATAAAGGATTTGCAAGAATGATTTGCCGTTCTTCTCCCGGTTTACCCAGTGAGTAGTGAATTAATTCGGTCAGTCCCATGCCTCGGAACGCTTCGCGAATTTTGCGGGAAATCAATTGCTCGATCGATAAATATCCTGGCTCAGTCTTCGCAGGCAAGGTATCTGAGAAATTGTTATAGCCGTAAAGTCTTGCAATTTCCTCGATTAAATCAATCTCACGCTCCAAATCTCGATAGCGATAAGGCGGAACGGTAACAGTCCAGGTTTCTGTTCCGGTTGATGTCAACTCACATCCTAGAGCCGTTAAGGTTCTTTCAACATCATTTGCTTGCAATTCACCGACATCATCGCTCAGTTCAACCATTCCGAGAACTTCACGCACTCGCTCAAGCCGAAGCGCGATCGAGCGAGTCAACGATCCTTGTCGCGTATCAACTGTTTCCTGAGTCGAAATCGTGCCGCCCGCTAATTCAAGCATCAATTGAATCGCTCGTCGAGCCGCAGTCTCTAAACCGGCCCAGTTCACACCCCGTTCGTAGCGGGCAGAAGCTTCAGTTCTCAGTCCTTGCGATCGTCCAGATTTACGAATGACTGCCGAATCAAAAATTGCGGCTTCAAGGAAAATATTTTGAGTACGGTCGCTGACTTCAGTTTCTTCACCCCCAAACACGCCTGCAAGCATTGTTGGCGTGTCGTTGACTGTGATCAATAAAGCTTGCTCTTGAAGTTTGCGATCTTGGGCATCCAGAGTTTTCACCGATTCACCCGATCGCGCAAATCTCACACCCATTTCGATCTGATCTGTGCCCGCGACTTTCACCAAACTATCAAAGTCGAACGCATGAAGAGGTTGCCCCCATTCCAGCATGATGTAGTTTGTGATATCGACGATGTTATTAATCGATCGCACGCCCGACGCAAGTAATCGACGCTGCAACCATAACGGCGAAGGCGCAATTTTCACAGTCTCGATCAGGGTACCAATGTAAGCCGGACAAGCTTGAGCATCCGAAATCCTGATCGACAGAGATTTTACCTTCTGAATTTCAGGCAAACTTGGCTCTGGCAATCGCAAGCTTGCACCTGTCAACGCTGCCACTTCTCGCGCAATGCCAACCATACTTAGAGCATCTGCCCGATTTGCTGTCGAGGTCAGATCCAAAATCGCATCATCAAGCCCCAACAAAGGACGCACATCCATTCCGGGTTGCACGACCCCTGTCACGGTTTCATCAAAGATGTGAATCCCTTCCGATTCCTTCGTCAAGCCCAATTCCGACAACGAGCAAATCATGCCCTTCGATTCAACGCCTCTAAGCTTTGCAGGCTTGATTTTCAGATCCACATTTGGCAAATACGTTCCTAAAGTCGCGACTGCGACAAAAATATCGGCTCTCACATTTGCCGCACCACAAACAATTTGAGATGGACTTTCAGCCCCGATATCAACCGTGCAGAGACTTAAGCGATCGGCATTGGGATGCTGTTCTCGCGTCAGCACTTTCCCGACGACGACTCCATCTGCCCAAGTGCGTCGATCCTCAATGTCCTCCACCTCAAACCCCGCCATGGTGAGCTTTTCCGCTAACACCTCCGGAGTCATCGAAATATCTACCAATTCTCGCAACCAGTTCAGAGAGATACGCATCCGTCGCCTTCAAAAATCACGCTAAGACAGACCTCATTCTATCGCTGTTGCGACGCTCTAATCGTCTTGTTGCTCGACGCTGATTTTAGATTTCAAATTAGAGTTTGCACAGCTTTCAGGTTCAATCGGCATCACTTCTGGGTAATCTCTCAATACAGGCAGAGTCTTTCAAACTCGCTTGCTGCTTCCCCCCAAAGCATCTTCAAATCTTGGGTTCCACCACTACAGAAGATCGATGCCCTCATGAGCTACTGCTTAAACCCAGTCTGCCCAAGTCCGGAAAACCTCGCCAATACAGAGCGCTGTCAAGCCTGTGGATCGAGTTTGCTGCTGCGCGATCGCTATCGCGTGCTGAACGCCTTAGGACAAGGTGGATTTGGCGCAACTTTTCTGGCGAAAGATGAATCCCTACCAGGTCAGCCTTACTGTGTGATTAAGCAACTTCGCCCGACGGCGACGGCTCCTCATGTCATGCAGATGGCGCGAGACCTATTTGAACGAGAGGCGCAGACACTCGGACGGATTGGCAATCACCCTCAAATTCCTCGCCTGCTTGATTATTTTGAGGCAAATCAGGAATTTTATCTTGTCCAAGAATACATTAGTGGCTCTACGCTTCAGCAGGAGATCAAACGCTCAGGTGCGTTTAGTGAAGCTGGGGTGAAGCAGTTTCTCAGCGAGATTCTGCCGATTATGCAGTATGTTCACAGTCACCAAGTGATCCACCGAGATCTCAAACCTGCGAACCTAATTCGACGATCGCAAGATTGTAAGCTCGTGTTGATCGACTTTGGAGCAGTGAAAAATCAAGTGAATTCAATGTCTGCCGCGAGTTTGTCTGACCAGACTGCTTTGACAGCTTATGCGATCGGGACTCCTGGATTTGCACCTCCTGAACAAATGGCAATGCGCCCGGTTTACGCAAGTGATCTATATGCGTTGGGTGTGACCTGCATCTATTTACTCACAGCAAAATCTCCAAAAGACCTTGATTACGATCCAGCAACAGGCGAATTGCTGTGGCAAAAGCAAGTCCATATCAGCGATCACTTCACAAGTGTGTTGAAGAAAATGCTGGAGGTGTCGGTTCGGCATCGGTTTCAATCGGCGAACGAGATTTTGCGAGCCTTGGATTTGGAGCCGTATCTCGATAGCTTGGCAAATAGCATGAACAGTGTTTCAGCCAAGGCAACGATCACAAAACGCGAACCTGATTCTCAGCCGAGTTCTCCCGCAGCCCGAGCCGCGATGGCAATTCGGGCACGCAATCAGCGATCGGAATCGACCAATTTGCAGACTGGGGTTGCTCGCAATCGAGTCACTGCGGCACGCCCAATGCCTCGTGATTCAGGTGGACGCACAGGGGGCAACAATACCTCTGGAATCAAGACGCAGAATATTCCAAAACTGGATGCCGATACGCTTTTGTCTCTATATACCAAGGGGAAACGGGATTTTGCCTCTCATGATTTATCGCTGCTAGCAATTCCAAAGATTAATTTATCGGGAGCCGTCTTCCACCAATCCAACCTAAAACAAATTAATCTCCAAGGCGCAAATTTGTTTAATTCAGATTTTGGTAAGGCAAGCTTAAATCGAGCAAATTTACGCGATACAAACTTAGTCCAGGCATATCTTAGCAATGCGGATTTAGAAGGGGCAGATTTGCGCGGGGCGAACTTGACGCAAGCGTATTTGTTGAATGCAAATTTGCGAGGAGCCAACCTGTGTGGAGCCAATCTCACAGGAGCAAAACTCACCGAAGATCAGTTAGCCATGGCAAAAACGAACTGGTTAACTGTCCGTCCCAACGGCAAAAGAGGGGTTTTGTAGTGTGACAGACTGCAACTCAATCCAAAATCCAAGCATTGTGTAGCTCCCAAGACTCGCTATTATTAGAAAAACAATCGGTCGGGATATGTTGATAGCGGTTATCGTCTTAAATCTTGCGCTGGCTCTCTATGGGTTTTATTTGACCTGGCATATGTGGCGCTTGCGGCAAGCATTTTCTAGAGCCGCAGATGCCCTTGTAGTGGCAGAACGGCAGACTCATCAGGTTTTGTATGGCGCACCCGACGCAATTGGGCGGCATCAAATTGGGGCACAGAATCTAAGACAAACTTACCGTCAGCTTGTCCCTAAAGTTCGACAGGCACAGCAAGCACTTGCACTTTTAGGCATGGGACGATCAATTTTCCGGCCTCCTCTCCTGAACCCACGCGCAAAAAAAATTGCTACAAAATCTTCTACAGGGCGAATGAATCGCTAGATTGGGATGCAGTCTGGCAGAATGAGGAAAGATCCGGTATGTCAGGGTCTATTTAGTTACTAGGAAGGGGTAGAGCCGAAATTATGTCTGAGAACCGATCGGGATCATTTGTAGGCGGCATGATTATCGGAGCAGCGATGGGTACGATCGCGGGATTGCTGATTGCGCCTCGTCCGGGACGTGAGACTCGCCAGTTGATTAAGAAATCAGCCGATGCCTTACCTGAACTTGCGGAGGATTTATCGACTAGTGTCCAACTTCAGGCAGATCGATTCTCTGAGACGGCTCTGCGAAACTGGGATGGAACGCTCGGAAGGTTAAAAGAAGCGATCGCGGCTGGGTTGGAAGCAACCCAACGAGAACATCAAGTCTTGAGTCGAGACTCTGAATCGGGGAGCGATCCCAAACCTCCAGTTCGCGATCGTTTGCGGTAGGCGAGAGGAAGTGTGACTGATCCTATTTTTTGGCTAGGCTTATCGATTTTACTTGTGGCGATCAGTTTGACCGCCCTCTTAACTGTGGCAATTCCCGCTTTTAATGAGATGGGACGCGCCGCCCGCAGTGCAGAAAAATTATTCGATACGTTGAATCGAGAGTTGCCGCCGACTTTAGAGGCACTCCGGATTACCGGAAATGAGGTCACTGACTTGACCGATGACGTGACCCAGGGCGTACAAAGCGCCGCTCAGGTTGTGAAACAAGTCGATCAGACCGTGACAGGTGTGAAGCAGCAGGCTCAGAAGGCACAGACTACAGGGCGCAGTCTATTAGCAGGCGCAAAGGCTGCGTGGCGAACGCTGAATCAATCTCCGAGTCAAGCGCGTCGATCGAGTCGAATGGCTTCAAGTCGCGATCGACGCGCTATCCCGTCAGAACAGAACGGAAATCACCATATTGAAGACGTGGCTTCTGATCTGGAACTGAATTATGAGTGGGAAGATCCAGACGTATCGCAAAAGACAAACCCAGTTGAACCGCCTCGCTCTCCTGTTCGACGCGACCTAGAATAAGGAAAAGTCTTGAATCTCTTACGGCAAGATGAATTGCTGACGGCATTCCTATATTAGAATTAGTTAAACAAATGTAAACAAAAATGAGGATTGACTCAAAACGTCTTATTTTTGGTTGCTTTGATTGCTCTTTAGTGACACATTCGCGAGATCGCATCATGCCTACTCTTCGAGTCCGCCGTCTATTGCAAGGATTGATGGCACTGATGGTTGTCTTTTCGGTCTGGACGATCGCACCTACGGCGGGGGCGTATAACAATCCTGATTTATTGCCGGATCATCCAACGAATGTGATTGACTTGGCGAACGAATTTACCAAGACGCAAGAAGAATTACTCTCAGAGGATCTCTCTCAGTTTGAAACAGAGACGGGCTGGAAACTGCGCGTTTTGACGCAGAGCGATCGTACCCCTGGGACAGCGGTGAAAGGGTTTTGGGGATTGGATAACAAAAGTGTTTTGCTGGTGGCGGATACCAGAGGTGGAAATCTGCTGAATTTTAGCGTGGGGGATGATTTCTATCCACTGCTGTCTCGAACCTTTTGGATTGAGTTGCAGACACGGTTTGGCAATCAGTTCTTTGTGCGAGATAACGGTGGCGATCAAGCAATTCTTCAAGCGTTGGATTCTGTAAAAGGATGTTTACGGCAAGGCGGATGTAGTGTTGTGCCGGGGCTACCGCGTGAGCAGTGGTTGCTGACTTTAATTACTTCAACGGTAGGGGGCTTGGTGTTTGGATTTGCGGCACAGCCTCGCAAAGAAGGTCAGGTCTTCGCTTGGCAGTGGGCGCTGATTTTTTCGCCGCTCTGGGGGATCTTGTTCTTGGCGTTTGGGATTGGTCCAGTGGTGACAAGAACCGCAGACTGGTTGCCGATTTTCCGTAATGTGGCAGGATTTGCGATCGGGGCTTTAGTCGCATTTTTAGCGCCAACGTTGGGTCGATCTCCCTCTTCTGAAACTTAAAGACCTGAGCAGAAAAAAGTTTGAGAGAGAGCATCCTACTGGTTGGGGTGTTCTCTTTATTTTTGGCTAAGTGAGCGACTTAACTTACTAAAAATTGTATACCCCATGCAAAAAGCATTAAAAAAAACAGCCTAAATTGAGATTAAGGCTGCCGAAAACGCTCCGAAGCAAGTCTGTTACTATCTAAGCAGATTTTTTGCAAAATGGCTATCACACAATTTAGTGAGGGAAACTCGCCAGATTTTCTCCTGATTTACACGGAGATCACCAGTTAGCTTTCGGATATTACGCTTACTTAAGATTTGATTGAGAACTAGATAAAGACTCAGAGAGAACTGTACTGTTCTCGGGTCTTCCGTCATTTCTATGGGTCAAAGACATGACTGAGAGGAGTGTAAGTTCCATCAACTCAATATAGGCTTGGATTTCTACTTGATCGTGGATCAACATCTCACGGTACTGCTGCTTTAGAGAAGTGAGTTTTTGCAGAGCAGATTCTGGATCAATTTGCAGGGCAGCTTGCCAATCATCGAGAATCAATAAGGTATCGAGGACAAGCTGTTTGTGCTGTTGTTTAATTGTATTGCGGCATTGCTCCGTGAAGGTTTGGGTCTTGTGCTGGACTTGCTCGTAGATGTCAGGAGTGATGCTGCCGTCGATAAACATCAGCCGATGTTCCTGGCTGAGGTCTTCGATTCCAGCCAAGGCTTGTTGAGCATTTTCAGGCAGCAGTTGATTGAGTTCGTTGAGACGGGAGATCGTGGAGGCGAGGAGTTTTTTGCAGCGATCGCGGTTCCAGCGGCGAATAATTAGACCGATGCCACTCGTTGCCAGCAGGATGAAAATGCCCGCTTGCAGGTCGCTATTGGATTCGAGGTATCTAATCCAGGCATCGCGAGGATCGGCATTTTGAGCGTAGACGCTTTGAGCGCCAGGGTGAATGTAGAGCAGATTTTTTTGGAGGAGCGCACGGGCTTCTCCCGTTTGCAGTTCGGGGTAGAAAAAGGAGAATTGGCGCGAATTGTAGAGAATGGACCAGGTGAGGAGTCCGACGGTTTTCTCGCTGACATCAGGACGAGTGATGAGGACAGTAGACGTGGCAAGGGTGGGAATATCGCGATCGGGAATATTGGGGCGAGCGCTGTAGCTTCCTTCAGGAATGCTTATCGGCTGATATGAGCCGGGTTCACGATTGATCAGATAGTTGACAAGATTGGGCTGAATCGGGATGATTTGCAAGAAGGGTTTTGCGACAAGTTGTTGGCGAATGCGTTGGCTTGCACCCATTGAGCCGACGTAGATAGTAGCATCGAGTTGGCGATTGCTGAGTTTACGAAATGCTTCCTCGAAGTTAGAACTGTCTTTCTGGAGGTCTAAGTTGAAGGCTTTGGCGATCGAGTCTGATGTATAGCGAATTCCGCTACCGGGAGCGCCAATGCCGACTCGTTTTCCTTCGAGATCACTGAAGGTTCTGATTTTTGCCTCTCTAGAGGCAATGATGTGAATGGGTTCGTTCGCAAGCACGGCGATCGCTTGAACTTTTCCTTGCTGCATGGCTTCACTGACGACATCAAGTTGCACTAGCGCAAAATCAACTTGACGATCGAGCAGACGATTGAGGTTTTCGATCGAGCCTTCGGATTTGAGATTTTGAACCTCGACATTGACGGTGCGGTTTGTTGAGGTGGCGATCTGTTGAGCAAGACGATTATAGTAGCCACCACTGACCCCGCTAGAAAGCGTGATCGAATTTGGCGATCGGTTACAGCCAGCGAGCAGAAATATTCCCGCAGTCATACTTAAAGCCACCGCAGAATAGCGAGATCGATGGCTAAGTCTCAACCTCGACGACTCTCCCCCAATGCAAAGTCCAAAATTCAAAATCCAATGTTTCAAGAATCTTCGCATGAATGCCTACTGTCCCTGACTATATTCGCAGAAATCGCAGTTTTCCCTGAAGACGATAGCAAATTTTGCACCCACTTTAGAGAATTAATCTCTAAGAACTTTGAGTGCAATTTATCGATGCACACTCAGTTTCTGCTGCTTTGCAGTCGGTTTCTCTAAGAGAAGTTTTCCTCTGCGTAATACTGAAGCAAGATAGAGTAGGGTTTCTAGGAGATTTGTCTGCTGGTTCAGCAGCACAGGATAAGCTGGAGATTGAACATTTACCCACAGAATAAATTCAGACCTATCTAAAGTCAGAACGATTGGAACTTTGGCTTCAGAAAGCGCCCAGGTCAATTGATAGGTTTGGAGTCGATGGCTTAATGTAAAGGTTTTTACTGCACCAAAAAATTCATCTTTGTAGCTAATTCCTTTTTGGATTTCTCCGTTGTAGAAGAAACAGAATGGATTGACGGCATCCATATCGATAATTGACGGCAACGCGATTGGAAGCGTCGAACTAGGCTGGAAGCCCAAAATCTGAAAGATTCGACGTTTCACTTCTTCTAAATTTCTTGGATCGGCGTTGGCAGATTCAAATTGTTGATAAAGCTTGATCAGTAGCTCAATCTCCACAATCTCTAGCCCTCTTGATTGTGAGCCAAGCGAAAGTTTGTAGAGAATTTGATTCAGACTAACTTCGCTCAGCCCTGCATGATTGGAATGCGGCATGAAGAGATGAGCTAAGTTGTCAGTACTCTGGCGAATGAGTTTTCGGACGCAATATTGAGCAAGAGGCGATAATGGCATGTCGAATTTTGGAGAGGCAAGCAGATCAATCGCTGAGAATTTGAGTTCAGAATGCCCGCTCTAGAATGTGAGATTGAAACGTTTTTTTATTTTGTGAGGATCTCAGTTCGTTCCTTGTCTGTCTTTAATTTTGTCAGGAATGATTACCAGTTCTGATCAAACAAGCAGGGTTTGATTATTTTCCTGAATCTTTGAAGCTGAAAGATATTGCAGGGCAAGGCTGAGTTTATTCTCATATTGGTTCTCTAGAGATCTACTATACAATGTGCTTTTTTACGATTTATTGAGTAAAGATACATAAGCTTAATGTCCAATTAACTAGGGATGTAGAAAGCATTGAGAGCAACAAGTTGCTTTTGACTTGTTAGGGATGAAAGCTGATTTTGATACTTGCTATTCTCTGTATGGCTTGAGCAGTGATTCGTCATCTTGGAATAAGGTAGCTGTCATTATTCTGAGCGGCTAAAGCTTGTCCGGAGACTTTGATATCAAAGCATTGATAGCTGCTAAAAATCTGTGCTTGACTTTGCAAATCGAATGCGTTTACCTAATAAAGGTTGGAGATTAGCGCGATCGTTCACTTTTGGTCGTATGCTTGTATTAAGAGAATGTAAATCTGTATGAATCTGTACTGCTAAGGCTTAAAACGGCAGAAGAGATAGGTAAGTAGAGAGACTAGAAAAGTTAGGCACTGAGAATTTAGGACGTTTCGGTTGGGTTTCGAGATTAGAGATTGCCTACATAGAAGATTTGAGAGAGATTACTTTTCTAGCACCTGAATGAGTTTTAAACGTTTTTAGCTGATTAGACTTAGGCTGAACTTAGTCTGCGTCAGCAATTTGTTAAAGGTGTGTTCCCATGCAAGAACATTTTTCACCTGTGCGATCGACGCGGCACAGCACATATTCGATTGTGTCTTCTTCTGATCCAGCAACGGAGCAGAAACCGCTTGTTTCACTCATTGCACCTGCGTTTAATGAAGCGCTGATTTTGCAGGATAATCTTTCTTTTTTGTGCGACTACATGCGATCGCTAGAGTCGGACTATGACTGGGAGATTGTAATTGTCAATGATGGCAGTCGAGATGAGACAGGTCGATTGGCTCAGGAATTCGCGCGTGTGCGCCCGAATGTGAGAGTTTTACACCATCGGGTGAATCGGGGGCTTGGGCAGGCATTAAAGACCGGATTTAGCGGTGCGAAAGGCGATTATGTAGTCGTGGTTGATCTAGATCTGAGCTATTGTCCTGAGCATATTGGATTGATGCTGAAGAAGATTCAGGAAACACAGGCGGGAGTAGTGGTTGCTTCGCCGTACATGCCGGGAGGACGGGTGTCGAATGTTCCCTGGCTGCGGCGAGAGTTGAGTGTGTGGGCGAATCGATTTTTGTCGATCGCGGCAAAGCGAAATCTGGCAACCTTAACCGGAATGGTGCGGGTGTATGATGCCGAGTTTCTGAGATCGTTGAATCTGCGATCGAACGGCATGGAGATCAATCCTGAAGTAATTCATAAAGCCTTTCTACTTGGGACAAAGATCGAAGAAATTCCAGCCCATCTGAATTGGAGAACTCAGCAGCAGCAGCCGAAAAAGCAGCAGAGAAAGTCTAGCCTCAGTTCGAGTGCTAAGTTACTACGGCATACTTGGGAGATCTTTTTCTCGGGCTTTATGCTGCGTCCTGTGATCTTTTTCATTGTGCCGAGTTTGATCTTTTTTCTGATGTCACTTTATGCCAATACTTGGGTATTGATTCATTGTTTTACCCAGTATCAGCAGCTTGCTCAGGCAACTCCATTCCCAGATGCGACTGAGGCAGTTGCTCTGGCATTTAGACAGGCTCCCCATACGTTCTTCATTGGTGGAACGACATTGATACTAGCCATTCAACTCTTTGGGTTAGGCATTGTATCGGTACAAAACAAGAGCTATTTTGAAGAACTTTTCTATTTAGGAACCGCCATTTATAAGCGCAATTCCGAGCAGTAAGTTTTGAACAATCATCGCAGTTCCAAGGCTTCTTTGAAAGCCTTCTCAGTTGTGCTGAGTCCGTGGGATTGCTTGCAGTACAGGAGAAAAACACATGGTACAAGCACCGAAACAACAAGCTCATTTAGTTCTACCCTCTGATCAAGAAGCCAGCGGTCGGACCTTGGGTGAAGAAGAAATTGCACTGGTGTCAGAAGCAATCCGCAGCGGGACACTCACCAGTACGAAGGGAACCTTTGTGAAAACGCTGGAAAAGCGATTTGCAGAGATGCTCGGCGTGAAGTATGCTTATGCCTGCTCTTCGGGTTCGGGCGCGGTTCATACTGCGATCGCGGCAATTGATCCAGAGCCAGGAGATGAGATTATTACCACTTCGATTACAGATATGGGTGCGTTGACCCCGATTCTGTATCAAGGTGCGATTCCGGTGTTTGCTGATGTCGATCCGAAGACTTGGAATGTGAGCGCAGAAACGATCGAGAAATGTATTACCGATCGGACGAAGGCAATCATTGTGACGCACCTGTTTGGTAATCCTTGCGACATGAGCGCGATCATGGCATTAGCGGATTCTCATGGGATTCCAGTGATTGAGGATTGTGCCCAGTCTTTCTTGGCAACCCATGCAGACCAGCCTGTGGGAACCATTGGTAAGATTGGTTGCTTTAGCTTGCAGCAAGGAAAGCATATCACAACGGGTGAAGGCGGAATTGTCACGACCAATGATGATGCTTTGGCACGTCGGATGTTCTTGTTTATCAATAAGGCTTTTGGCTACGGCGATCCGAATCCTGATCACTACTTCATTGCGCTCAATAGTCGGATGTGCGAGCTTCAAGGAGCCGTCGCAGTAGCTCAGTTGTCAAAGCTTTGGGGCTGTGTAGAACATCGGCGCATTGCCGCGAAGAAGATGACGCAGAAATTGCAGGGATTGGCGGGGATTGAAACGCCTTACTGTGATGAGCGCAATACACATGTGTTCTGGAAGTATTGCTTGCGGGTTGATAGCTCGATCGTGCCCGATGGTGCGGTGGGCTTGGCGAAGAAGCTGAAGGAGCGCGGGATTTTCTCGGCTCCTCGTTACATTCAGAAGCCTGCCTTCCAATGTGTGATTTTTGAGCAGCAGCGCACGTTTGGAAATTCGCGGTTTCCGTTTACTTTGGCGCGTCCTGAAGCGGTGGATTATAGCCCTGAGAAGTTCCCAGGGACGTTTGCTGGATTAGAAGCGGTGTTGGTGCTGCCTTGGAATGAAGCCTACACGGACGAGCATATTGACTACATTGCAAATGCGATTCGGGATGCTTTGGCTTAGTTGAGACGGGTAGAATCCCTGGCTGTCGCCGTCTCTCTTAGCAAGGGGGACGGCAGAGAGGATGGGAGTTTGAGAGATTTGAAGTCGCTGTGAAAGAGGAAATGACATGACGAGTAAATTGAAGTTTGGACTGATTGGAGCGGGTGGAATTGCACAATCCTATGCACAGGCATTTGAGCAATCGACGATCGCGGAATTGGTCGCCATTGTGGATGTTCGGCTAGAAGCAGCACAGGCATTGGCAGAACGAGTGAATTGCCAGAGTTTTGAGAGCTACAAGACGATGGCAGAAAGCTTGGAACTTGATGCAGTCATTATTTGTACACCACCTGTGACGCACCGGGACATCTCGGTTTACTTCCTCGATCGTAAGATCAATGTACTGTGTGAGAAACCCCTGAGTGTCGATGTGAAAAGCGCGATCGAGATGGTCGATACGGCGGCTCGCAATGATGTCATTCTCACGATGGCATCGAAGTTTCGCTATGTCGAAGATGTGATTAAAGCGAAGAGCTTAGTCATGTCTGGCATTTTGGGCGAGATTGTTTTATTTGAGAATGCGTTTACTTCGCGGGTCGATATGACCTCGCGTTGGAACTCGAAGCCTGCAATTAGTGGCGGTGGAGTGTTAATTGACAACGGCACACACTCGATCGACATTATGCGCTACTTCTTGGGTGCGCTGGCTGAAGTGCAAGTGATTGAAGGCAAGCGGATTCAGAGCTTGGATGTCGAAGATACCGTGCGGATCTTTGCCAAGAGTGCGAGTGGTGTCGTGGGCAATGTCGATCTCTCCTGGAGTATCAACAAAGAGCTAGATAGCTACATTCGGATCTACGGATCACAAGGGACGATCTCGATCGGTTGGAAAGAGTCGAAGTACCGTCAATCTTCGAGTCCTGAATGGATCAAGTTTGGCAATGGTTACAACAAGGTTCAAGCGTTTACGAGCCAGATCGAAAACTTCTCCAAAGCAATTTTGGGACAGGAAACACTGTTGATCACACCGCAGGACAGTATTGCCTCGGTGGAAGTGATCGAAGCTGCCTACAAGTCGATGAATCAGACTCAGTGGACAGGCGTTGCTTACGAATCGCTAAAACTGCTTGGCTTTGCAGCGACGCAAACCAATAGTGGTAAAGCATTTGTCAACGCATCGTAATTTGAAAATCTGGAACGAGATATGAATCTGCAAGTCAATTCTGCTAGTCCGCGAATTCATCCAACGGCGATCGTTGAACCTAATGTTTCGATCGGCGATCGCAGTTCGGTCTGGGACAATGTTCACATCCGCTTTGACACTGAGATTGGCGAAGAGTGCATCATTGGTGAAAAAACCTATATTGCCTATGGCGTGAAAATTGGCGATCGCGTCAAGATCAATGCCTTTGTCTATCTCTGCAATGCGGTGACGATCGAGGATGGTGTGATGATCAGCGCGGGAACGGTGTTTACGAACGATCGATTTCCCAGAGCGACGACTTCTGACCTGAAGCAATTACGCCCTTCTGATCCGGATGAACATACTTTACCGACATTCGTTCGAGAAGGCGCAACGATTGGGGCAAATTGCACGATCGGCAATGACTTATCGATTGGGCGATTTGCAATGGTCGGGATGGGATCGTTAGTCACGAAATCCGTTCCAGATTTTCATCTCTCGATCGGGCATCCCGCTCGATCGGTTG
>JALOOO010000315.1 GCA_025454375.1 Leptolyngbya sp. Prado105
AAATCTTGCAGCACCGTAACCGCTCGCAATTCCCTTAACTTTCATTAAATTTAGAAAGAGAAAGACCAGATAGACGCTGAAAGTAATCTGAAACAACGCTTTCAGCCATCGGGCAATACTCGGAAGTTTGTTAAGAAAAATGCGACTAAAGTATAGATCTGTTTCGCTCGGTGTACGCCTGCATCGCCTCCTTCTGGTATTGCCCTCCCACGGTCAATGAAACCGAGTTTAAGGCTGCGATTCAAGGACATTATCAAATTCTGGATGAGGACAATCCCGAACTTAAGCGATCGCTCATGGCTTCTCGGCATTACAGCGATTACGAAGTTGCTGATTCTGTGATTGCGACCTATCGCGGCAAACGCAAAGGCATCAAATTAGGGCATGGAGGCATTATGCCGATCGAGATGTTTGCTCAGGCTAGTTTGGAACTGGCAAAACAAGCCCTCGAAGCGCTGCCGCCCCGCCGCAAGCTGGGGCAGATTAGGGTTTTTCAAGATCAGCGCGATCGCTGGTTGAAGGTACTAGAACAAATTGCGCCCGATGGCACTCAACAAGAGAAAACTGCAAAGCTGCTGGAGTGGATTGAAGAACGGTTGAAGGGGGCGGATTTGACCGAAGAAGCGCACCCAGAGGAGTCTGCTGAACCAGAGCCTCAAACTGTTGTCGAACCGCCTAGCACGTCCTCGAATGACCCCTTGCGGCAGGATATTCAGCAACTCGTGGGGGCGATCCAACAGTTAGTCACGCTTCAACAAGCCACCGTCGCGCAGTCTGCGATCCCACCAAATCGGGTTCAAAGAGCGAAACCGTCTCCACCCTCACAGACAGAAAAGGCAATTCGCGCAGCGCCCAACTCCGATGATGCGCCCCTGCCCGATCCACCTAAACGGAACAAATCGTCCATTCATGATAGCCAACACCTTATTGATACCTGGATTCAGGCAATCATGGACTACAATGACGCAAGCGATCGTCGTCACGACGACAAATGGGCAATCACCATCTCATTGCTCAAAAGTGTCGGCGGCTCCCAGCCTAGAATCGAAAAAACCCTCAGAGAACGCCAAGAGATCCATCTCCATCACCAAAAACATCACATCGACCCCAATAAACACAACCTCAAACACAGAGGTAAGCGTAAGGTTACCGACGTGATCGAAGTTTAGTTTGAACAAAGATTGTACGTGACTGAAAATTTAGTAAGTTAAGCTTGCCTTTCCCGATCGCAGCAACCGCCAGGTGGCGGCAATGTCATGCAGTCGCTGTAACCCCTGCCACAGCACTCTCACGCCAGAGTCGCAATCTCGCGTTTGATCATGATCGCCACCCAATTGTCCAATCCATTCGATACAGTTCCCCAAGGTTGGTGGTCGCCGTCGTTTGGTGGATCGGGCAGTTCAACGATTGCCTTTCTTCAATGGATAAAATTCCTGCGATCGTGTTAAGACACAGTTCAATGATCTCATTCCTTCTCAACCTAAATTCAGATTCGGTAAGCGATCCGGGCAGAATTCATTAAGACTTTTCCTTTATGAATGATGCAAATGTACTGTATTACTCCTGGGAAAATTCTGAAAGCCCCCCCTGTAGTCACTCTGATTATTATTCATTTGCTGAAAAATTCGCAGGGATTCGATAGGACTCCCTCTCAGTTTCACTTTCAGAGTCCCATTACACCGCATCAGTTTATTAAGAAGTTTGTCACTAAAGAATAGCTGATTCTGCCGTTCCTCCACTTACAAAACTTGAACATTTGATTGGTATATGCGACAGATAGTCAAGGCTTCTAGTGTATTAAGCAATGTTTCGCCACCAGTATCAAAACTGGACAAGTTCCTAAAGCTGCGAGAATACATACCGAAACAAAACCGCATCTAGACTTAGTATCGAAAACTGCACTTTCTGGTGCTCATCAAAAGATTTCCGGTAGAAACCGCCCCATTCAGTTTTTAGATTTCTGATCAGATTTCAGAGATTGGATTTGCCGCTCTAAGAACTTCACTTTCTCGATATCTGCTAGCAGAGCATATTCTTCTTTGGCACGCTCATATGACTCAATAGCCCGCAAACGATCCGCAGTAGCAGCGTATATTTCACCCATCCGAAACTGTGATTCAGCAGAATCTTCTAATTCTTCTGGTTTCTTTGCAAGTTCGATCGCCTTGTTATATTGAGCAATCGCAAGCTGCACTAACCCAGTATGCCAATACAAATTCCCCAACGATCGATGCACAGATGGAGAAGATGTTCCCAACTTGATCAGCGAAGTTAGAATTTCAATCCCCTCTGCTGTCAGCCCATACGTTGCTGCTTCAGTTTCAGAAAGGCGATAAGCAGATTCGGCAGCGGGAGGCAAAGTATAAGAGTGGTACAAGTCACTTAAACTGAGCGCAACCGCAGGCGCTAATACTTCAGACGACGGCAAGTTTTGAATTTTTGATTGAATTATCTTGCGCTCAGCATCTCGTAGGAGCCGGAACTCGGTACTTAAACCAGTATCAGAAGTAGAGACTGTCAAATCATCAGATTGTACAACTAGGGAATAAGGGACACCTGGTTCAAGGGTAGGTTGTCCAGGATACTGAATTTGGGATTGAGAGGTTTCGGTTTGCCAAATAACACCTGTTGGACTAGAAATTTTAACGGTGTATCGCTTTGCTCCCGCAACTGGATTCCATCGCAAGATAGGAGTTCTACTGAGTAATAAGGTGTGGCGAGGACTAAGAAGCTATGGAATGTGTGGCTTTATACCTCCGATCGTTGCAGGTGCAAGTTTATCTCCTCTCCCATCCGATCTCGGCAAATTTGGGCAAACTCCCTTTAATCCCGAATCAACCCCAGCCGAAACTGGTTGTTCACTTAGGTCAGGGCAAATCACAGTCGCCTTGGCGTTTGCATCAAGTCGAATCAAATCACCCATCCGAAACTCAGTTCCTGATGAGACCGTCCGAAAGTTCTTCCATTCAACTCGCTTAAGTTCTACTTTCCCTTTCAATTGATGAATACGAGCGACAGGCTTAGCGATCGCTGCACAGGGTAGCAATGCCAGAATGCCGAATGAAATGATTACACATCTCCCAATCGTCCTCATTTTTTTACCTCCTTAGTATTCAAAAACTGATTCGCTTTCAGTACCCATGCATCTTCATCTGGATTGCCGCGATTCGCATTGCCTAAACAAGTTTCCCACTCCGACTTCGCCTGTTCTTTGCTTCCTTGGGCTTGAAGAACTTGAGCTAGAAGGCAATGAGGGGCAGCAATATTCTCTTCAAGTCTGTCTTTGAGTTCGCGGTTTCTAAGATCGATCGCGCTTTCTAGTTGTACCTTTGCTTCGGCATAATCTTTTTGCTCCAAACGTGCCCAGCCCAGGTTCTTGAGCATGAGATACCTGATTTCAGAATCAGCGGGTTGACTTCTAGCTGACTCTAATCCCTTGAGTAAGAGAGACACGGCAATTGCGTAATCTTTCTTTAAGATGGAGAGACGCGCTAAATTATTGTAGGTTAGTGGTTTATTGCCTTGTAGAGCCAATCTGTATTCAGCACGAGCAGCATCTGAATTCTGTAAGTCTTCATAGAGACGACCTAATCTGAAATGGGCATCCGCATTATTTGCATTGAGGTGGATTGCTCGCTTGTAATGCTGCTCGGCACTACTCCAATCCCCTTTGCGATAATCGTGATGCCCCCAAGAACTGTAAAGACTAGAAAAATGAGATAAGGATAGCTGTAGCCCAATCAGTGAGAATAGAGTGAGTGCAGCGAACCCTGCACCAACCTTGTACCAATGGAGTTTAGGGAGTCTTAAGCGAGTTGCAGTTTGTTGAAGAGTTTCTTGTCCCGCTTTTGTTAAGACCCCACCTGCGGTAAGCAAAGTAAGAACAGTCTGAACACTAATTGTGAGCGCTCCAACGGTGTCAGTTCCGCCAGAGAAGAACTTTGAAGCCATATCAGTCAGCAACCCAAGCGAAATCGTTAAGCTAGCAATCGAAGATGCTTTCCAGAGCCAATCGAAATTTTCACTCCAACCTAACTTAGGAGCGACTAATTTCCACCACCATGATCTCTCACTTGGATTGAAGCTCTCTTGCCAGGTCGCATAGTATTTACCTGCTCCTCGAATTTGGGAGATTGCTTCAGATTGTCTCTTGAGCAGGCAATCAAGCTGATAAACTTTCTCCAAGTGCGCTCCCGTTGTTTGGCTTGTGTCCTGTAAGCTTGCTTGTACCTCATCTCGCGCGGTTAGGATACTAAGAACTTGGGTGGCAGACAATCTAATTGGTGGATCAGACTTAAGCGGATACAAAGTCGCTTCATAA
Source organism: Leptolyngbya sp. Prado105 (assembly GCA_025454375.1). Lineage (GTDB taxonomy): Bacteria > Cyanobacteriota > Cyanobacteriia > Leptolyngbyales > Leptolyngbyaceae > Leptolyngbya. The sequence goes on from JALOOO010000315.1 coordinate 4,322, forward strand.
TGTTGGATAGCTCTTTCAAGTCGGGAAGCAAGCATATAACAAGAGGAAGTTCTACTACAAGACGTTTGAACAGCGACAGGCAATTTTATAATCCATTTCCAATCAGGATGAAAGGTGACCAGTAGTAAGGGTGACTGATGCGTTCTAGGACGGTTCGATCGAGACCAGATTTGAGCAACTCAGAAGCTTGACGATTTACTCCACTCCGACCTGCTTCGATCAAACTAATCTGTGCTTGTCTCAGTGCTTCAACTCTGGTGACGTTGCCCCGGTTGAGAATATGATAGAACTCTCGCATCAAAGCTTGAGTCCCTCCATCATCAACTCGCCAAAGTGAAGCAATCGCGGCTTTTGCCCCTCGTGTTTGGAATTGATACCCCAATCCTAAAATCTCTTCCCCATTGCCAAAATTGCCTCCAAGCCCAGTGTCACAGGCACTTAAAACAATTAAATCAACGTCTGTCAAAGTCCAACTACTAATATCTTCTAATGTGGCATAGTCGCCATTTCCAAACGCAATAAAAGAATCCTTTGGTCTTCCTGGAACAAAGGCAGCATGAGTTGCAAGATGAACGATATTGAATTCGTTCATCTGAGTGGTAGTAGCAGTCCGACTGAAGTCCTGATCGATCAGTTTCTTAGTATTCGGCATTTGGGTCGCGAGTGCTTCCACTTCCTTGCCCGCGAAGGGCAATCCTGACAATGTAAGAGCGCGAGGTCCGACCTGAAAGATATGCTTCCCGCTTGCAAACGCTCCTGCTAGAAGGCGTGGTTGACTTGTTGGTTGAGCAGTAAATTTGGTGAGAGATTGAGCCGTGATGTTATTGACTCGGTAGCGCTGAGTCAGCCACTGTTGTCCATCGTGGAGTGCTTGTAAGGGAATATAGCGAAGTTGAGCATCTGGAGCATAAATGATGGTCTGAGCATTTGCTTGTTTCAAATCACTCTCGATAGGTTTAATCAACCAATTGTAGAGTTTTTGAGCAGCAGGCTTAGCATCGCTCTCAGGATCACGCAAACGGCTACGAAATTCAACGATCGCTTGATTTAATTCTACTCGGTTGATATTT
>JALOOO010000316.1 GCA_025454375.1 Leptolyngbya sp. Prado105
CGCCTGAATATGCCCAAAAAGCTTGGGCTTGGACTGTCGAAAGTTTGCCGAATTGTGATCAACAAGGGATACTTGGACAGACCTGGAATCAGATTTTGATGACCCTGCTGAATTCACCGACGATCGCCTCTAAGCACTGGGTCTATCGCCAATACGATCACCAGGTTCAGAACAATACTGTTTTACTTCCGGGGGGTGCAGATGCCGCAGTTGTCAGAGTTCGACCCCTGGCGGATTCGAGTTCTAATGCGGTCACACCGAATCCAGACTCCTTGACGAAAGGCGTTGCAGCAACAGTTGACTGCAATCCTCGCTATGTTTACTTGCATCCGTATGAGGGAGCAAAAGCGGCTGTTGCAGAAGCGGCTCGAAATCTAAGCTGTGTGGGAGCAGATCCGATCGCAATTACCGATAACTTAAACTTCGGCAGTCCAGAAAAACCGATCGGCTATTGGCAACTTGCAGAAGCCTGTCGCGGACTGTCCGAAGCTTGTCGAGAATTTGAAACGCCTGTCACAGGGGGCAATGTCTCGCTGTACAACGAAACACTCGATTCGGATGGCAAGCCAGAGCCGATTTACCCGACTCCAGTGGTGGGAATGGTTGGATTTATTCCCCAGATCGATCGCATTGCTGGGCAAAGCTGGAAACAGAGCGGCGATATTATTTATCTACTCGGTTCCGATGAAGTGACGCTTGGGGCTTCAGAATATTTGGCAACGGTGCATCAGACGGTTGCAGGTAAGCCTCCGATCGTCAATTTTGATCTCGAGCGAAAAGTTCAGGCGATGGTGAGATCAGGAATTCGTAAGGGGTTGATTCAATCGGCGCATGACTGTGCAGAAGGAGGACTTGCGATCGCGCTGGCTGAATCTTGTTTTGGAAATCAGCTTGGCGCAATGATTCAAATTCCAGCAACACCGACTCGTATCGATCAAGTGTTATTTGGAGAAGGGGGCGCAAGAATTTTGGTCTCCGTTCAACCTGAATCGGTTTCAGAGTGGGAAACCGTTCTCAATGCAGAACTGAATGGCTCTTGGAAAAAATTGGGCACAGTAGGGGGGGATTTTTTGACGATCGCGATCGACGCAAACTCAACGATCAACGCTAGGATCTCAGAGTTATGGATGGGATGGTCAAGTGCGATCGAGCAAGGACTTGACCCAAACGAATGACCGTTGTGTGAGATATTTAAGACAATGTTAAGAATTGACAAAATTCTTGACGTTCCGATTGCTGTCTAACTACGCAAAACCAAGCCTATGTTGCCTGATGACACGTTTTCTGTAGATCCTGTTGAGCAACGTCCGGACAAACCAGAAGAAGCTTGCGGGGTATTTGGAGTCTACGCTCCGGGCGAGCCTGTTGCGAATCTTGCCTATTTTGGGCTGTTTGCACTTCAGCATCGCGGTCAGGAATCTGCTGGAATTGCTACGTTTGAGGAAGGGGATGTCATTCATCTCCACAAGGATATGGGATTGGTTTCGCAAGTCTTTAATGAAACCAAGCTGAAAGATTTGCCAGGATATTTAGCGATCGGTCATACGCGCTATTCTACGACGGGATCGAGTCGGGTTGTGAATGCTCAGCCTACGCTGGCGAAGTCAAGATTAGGAACGTTAGCGCTAGCACATAACGGAAATTTGGTGAATACAAGCGAACTCAGGGCAGAACTCGCTGAAACGAATCATGATTTTGCGACCACGACGGATTCGGAAGCGATCGCACTCGCGATCGCCGAGGAAGTCAATCGAGGGAATGATTGGGTCAATGGTGCGATCAATGCGTTTAAGCGCTGTCGTGGGGCGTTTAGCTTAGCGATCGGTACGCCGGACGGCATGATCGGAACCCGCGATCCGAATGGGGTTCGTCCGCTTGTGCTGGGTACATTGGCACAAGAATCACAGGATCAGCCGTTGCGCTATGTTCTCGCATCGGAGACTTGTGGACTTGATATTATTGGGGCTGACTACGTTCGAGATGTCCAACCGGGTGAAATGGTTTGGATTACGGAGGACGGGATGGAGTCGATCTTCTGGGCGGAACAGCCTGCACGGAAGCTCTGCATTTTTGAAATGATTTACTTTGCGCGCCCAGATAGTTTGATGCACAATGAGACGCTGTATAGCTACCGTTTACGAATTGGACGGCAATTAGCATCAGAATCGAACATTGATGCAGACATCGTGATTGCAGTTCCAGATTCGGGAGTTCCAGCCGCGATCGGGTTTTCTCAAACTTCTGGGATTCCTTATGCAGAAGGCTTGATCAAGAATCGCTATGTCGGTCGGACTTTCATTCAACCGACTCAAGGAATGCGAGAAGCTGGAATTCGCATGAAGCTGAATCCGCTCAAGGATGTTCTTGCGGGCAAGCGAGTGATCATTGTAGATGATTCGATCGTGCGCGGAACAACGAGCCGCAAAATTGTCAGAACCTTACGCGATGCAGGTGCGATCGAAGTTCATATGCGAATTTCTTCGCCGCCTGTGACGCATCCTTGCTTCTATGGCATTGATACTGATAGTCAGGATCACTTGATTGCTGCAACAAAATCCATTGATGAAATTGCTAAGCAAATTGAAGTCGATTCGCTGCAATATCTAAGCTGGGAAGGGATGTTAGCTGCAACTCGCGAAGATCCAAATGAGTTCTGTTCGGCTTGCTTTACCGGGGACTATCCGATCACGATTCCAGAGACGATTAAGCGATCGAAGCTCATGCTAGAAAAGACGGCTCATTAAGGTGAAGACTTCCGGGTTTTTCTAAAAACTCGGAAGTCTCAAAATCTTGCATCGATCGAGAATTTGCATGATACACTGACCGAAATTCATTGTGACATCAGGCATCTATGCAAGTTCAACTTAGATTGGCTGTAAATCTTATCGCAGTTGGTTTATTGAGCAGTTTTCCTGTATCGCCTAGCTCAGCACAGTTTCCGCTGACACCGCCACCGCCATCGACTCCACTGGTTATCCCACCGAGGAGCGCACCTTTGCCGATTACTGTGCCTCCTATCCGCCAAACGCCTGATGTTGCGCCTGCGCCAAACCAGCCTGTCTTTACAACGCCACGCATCAACTCAGTTCAGTCGGGTCAATTCCGCGTATTCATTGATAGTTCCAGCCCGTTTGTGTTGCAGCAGGCGAGAATGGTTCAACCCGATGCTTTTTTTCAAAATCTGGAAGGGCGGCGTGTGATCCAAGCCGGACTATTCACCGATGAAATGAAAGCTCGTCAGCAGCTCTCAAGATTTGAAGCTCAGGGAATTCCTGCACGACTCTCAACTCGATCGCCGCAGTCGAATCAGCCGAACTTTGAAGCATCCGACATTCAGCGAGGGTACTACGCGATCGTTCCTGGAAATCGCAGTGCAGTCGAAGAATACCGAGAACGAGCCGTTCGCTTAGGAGTGACGCAATCTTTGCTGCAACTGCGCGATCGTCCCAGGGGCTTACATTTAGCAGTCGGACCTTTTGCCAGTCGGAACGAAGCAGAACAGGCAGTTCGGTACTTGCGCGATCGCGGTAGCTTAGATGCGCGATTGTTTTACGATCGTTAAAGATACATTGCCATGATCCACCCTAATCCCAGTCCTAGCCATGTCACAATCACCAAAATGACGAGAGACTGAGTTTGAGTAAATTCTGCGGTTTGTAAGTCGATGCGAACCAAGGCTTCTGCACATAGCACCATGATCACCGGAACAAACACTTTAAACCAATTCAGCAAAATTGAAGCAAAAGCTGCTAATGACAGCAATGACATAAATGCTATGGTGTCTGAGCGAAACCACTTGGTGAGCATTCTCTCAGAGCTTGTCAGCGGATGCAGCAACATCAATGCGAGAACAACGCCTAAGATTGCAGCAGAAAGAATCGATGACCATAGATGCGTGGTCGTAATAATGAGTTTGCTAAAAATCGCATAAGCAACAAAAAGGAATGATGCGGAAAGCCAGGGAAATCTTCTCACGAGCATAGATTAGACGACTCGATTTTGGCGAATACATTCAGCGTACCAGCGATAACTCGATTTCGGGATGCGCTGCTGAGTTTTGTAATCGACATAAGTAATCCCAAATCGTTTGTCATAGCCATATGCCCACTCAAAGTTATCCATAAAGCTCCAGACAAAGTACCCCAGAATCGGATACCCCTCGATCGCGGCTCGATACACCCCTTGTAAATGCTGCCGCAGGTAAAGAATTCGATCGAGATCGATCACTTCTCCCCAAGATTTCAGATCATCTTGAGCCGCGCAGCCATTTTCAGTGATAAAAAGTGCGAGATCAGGACGATTCATCGTTTCGCTAATATGACGAATTCCCCAGTACAAACTCTCTGGAACGATCTGCAACCAGGGCATATTCAACGCGGGATAGTTTTTGGGAAAATCGACCCATTCGCAGCCCTGCCAATTGTCTGCGGCTCGAATGTAAGTTCCGGTGTAGATATTTAAGCCGAGAAAATCTAAAGGTTGATGAATGATTGTTGAAGTGCGCTCGCTGCCAGCAATAGCAATAGCACCTGACAGCGGAATGAACGATCGCCCCTCATTCCCTAAATAAATCTTTCCGTTTTACCGAGAATGGAGCTATTTTGTTGGCGCTTGAATAGTGTAGCCAGCTCTGGAAAATGATGAGGTTGCGTTTGTTGCGATCGCGTTACCAAAATTCCTCATCTGCCCGATTAGCTTGTTGTATTGACTTTGAAAAAAGGCTTGCGGTAAACATCTGCAATGGAGTTTTGGCTGATGTCTATGTGAACAAACTTTTCCTAATTGCTTGTGATTTAGGATGGCGATCGCAAATTCAACGAAGAAGAATCCGTAAATTGAAGCGGGTATGGAACGTAGAGTCCGCGCACTTCCCTTCGTTGATAGGTTAGGTGCGTTCCACTGCGTTTTTACACACCCTACCGGATCTTGAAAATTTGTCACGTTATGCTTTGTTGATTTCAATGACGAGTTCAACGATAAACTGAGATCACCATTTAACTGGCAACTGCAAATATATTTCTGTGGGTCAAGCAGCGATAGACCTCTCTTGCCACCGCTTGTGCAACAGGGGGTGGAAATGCATTACCCACTTGACGGTATGCAGGGGTTTTCTTACCCGTGAAATGCCAATCATCCGGAAAACCCTGTATCCTAGCAACCATTTCAACGGTTAGTTTCGGCATCCCCAAGAAGTCTGGGTCAGGCAGCTCATTCGCGATGCCCATTCCATCTACCCCTAAGCTTGCCCAGGCGCGCTTAGCACGAGTAGGGCCTAAATCGGAGCCGCCATGTTTTTTGGATCCCCCAACAATCGTGGGTGCAATAGCATCCGCTTGTTGTTTCCATTGTTTAGCACCTCTCCATCCTCTTGATGCCATTT
>JALOOO010000317.1 GCA_025454375.1 Leptolyngbya sp. Prado105
TTTTCTAGAATTTCCTAAAATTGCCACTGCAACCCCAACCAAAAGCACGATTGCACCCCAGATCACCTGCATCCCAGGAAATTCTCTAAAAAACGCGATCGCCAAAATCGTCGATCCCACAGGCTCTAACAAAATAATCAACGTCACGACCGTTGACGGTAAATGCCGCATCGCCCAGTTAAAACTCGTATGCCCAATCAATTGCGGAAAAATCGCCAGCAATAAAATCCACAGATACGTAAAACTCGGATAGCCGAGATAAGACACGCCAAATAAAAACGGCAAAGGAAACAGCACGATCGCAGCGACACTATACGCGATCGCAATATAGCTTTTCACGCTCAATCCTTGTCGTTGCGCCTCTTTCCCCAGCAATAAATAAAAACTCGCTGCCCAAGCCCCCACAATCGCCATCCCATTGCCTAAAAGCGGATTTGCGCCCTCCTGACTCGTATGATCAAACCCGATCAGCATTCCGCCAATCATCGCGATCGCAATTCCCCAAAACGTCGCACGAGTCGGCTTCTCCTGAAACCACATCCAACTCAATAACGCAACCCAGAGCGGATTCGTGGTCACCAATGTCGTCGAAGCCGCGATCGACGTAAACGACAACGACGAAATCCAAACTGCAAAATGTACCGCTAAAGCAATTCCTGCCCCGATTGCGAATTTAACCGCACGCGATGAACCTGGCTGAAATGATCTCCAAGTTGGGATCAAGGTGAGCGCCGCGATCGCTAATCTCGACGCTGCCAAAACTAAACTGAATCCGACACTTGCAGTCCCAGCCGTCGCCGTCGCAAGGCGAATCAGAATTGCAGCAGTCGAGACAGAAAGAATTCCGATCGCTAAAACAAGCGTGAGTTGAGTCTGCGATCGCATCTGGTTCTGTCCTATCGCGTTGAAGTTTTGATAAAGATTCTGTGTTCTCTCGGATACGTAAGTTTCATCGTCGAATATCCGTATGACGATGACTTCTGGAGGGTTTGGATTTGTGAAATCTTTGCAAAAATCTTTTCATCGAAAGCCTCTCAATCTGCCGCAACGCGCTTATAAAGTCGCCAGCATTGATTTGATTTCACTTTTAGAGCAGGACATTCGCGGCATCATTTTAGATTTAGACAATACGATCGTATCGGAAGACGATCGCTATCTTGCTCCGGGGGCTGAAACTTGGATCGAGAATGCCAAGCGTCAAGGCATTCAGTTTTTCATCTTATCGAATGGCAAGCGTCGTCATCGCGTGGTCTATTGGTCTGAGCGGTTAGATATTCCCGCGATTAGTCCGGCTCGGAAACCTTTCCCAAAATCCTTTCGCAAGGCGATGACTCGTATGGGGCTGAAACCTCGCCAGGTTTTGGTCATCGGAGATAGCCGTCATACTGATGTTTTAGGGGCTTGGCTTGTCGGATGTGCCAGCATTCAGGTCGCAACTTTGCCGCATCCGTTCCGCTGGTGGGAAAGACTGCTCGGCAAATGGGTGCAAATCCCTTATGTCGATCGTCAAGACCTTTGGGATTTTATTGAATAGGGTTTAAGCCAACGCTGGACTTCGCAAAAACTGGATTAATTCTCGATTGACCGTTTGAGGGGCTTCTTGCTGAATCCAATGTCCACAATGCGGGATCAATTTGAACTGAAAAGGCGCAGAAATCCAGTGTTCAATTCCATCCATCAGCTTTGGACTGAGAATCGAATCCTCGTCGCCCCATAAAACTAAAGTTGGAACCGAAATCGGATCTGGCGATCGTACCCAATCCATCCAATTTCCCAATGCAAATAACTGCCGATAGTAATTTACGGCTGCCCCAAGCGCTCCCGGCTTCTGCAACGCTGCCTGATATTTTTGAATCATTTCCTGAGTAAATGCGCCCTTCCGAACCGCTTGCTCTTGGAACATGTTTCGCACAAACTCTCTCAGATTCAACTGAATCACCCATTCTGGTAAATTGGGCACCTGAAACGCCAGCACATACCAACTGCGGCGAATCTGATCCAGATTACTCAGTAACTCTCTGGCAAATCGCTGCGGATGTGGCGCACTCAGTAACGCTAAGCGATCGATAAAATTCGGACATTTCTGAGCTAGCCGCCACGCGATCGCCCCGCCCCAATCATGTCCAACAACATGAGCGCTCTGATACCCCAATCGCTCAATTAAGCTTTGAATATCAGTACTCAATGTATCAAGATCGTATCCAGTCTCTGGCTTTTCTGAATCGTTATAGCCTCTGAGATCAGGGACGACCACCTTAAAATGCTTTGCCAACGCCGGAATCTGATAGCGCCAAGAATACCAAAACTCAGGAAACCCATGCAGTAGAAGAACGAGTTCCCCTTCTCCCTGCGTTACGTAATGTAATCGAATCCGATTTGCTTCAATAAACTGGTGCTGCCAACTCGAATCAGAACCCGCCATATTCATCCCTATTCAATCGCAAAGTCTTATGTCATGAGGGACATCAGCGATATGAAAAGGATGCACCTCACTTTCTGTTGAATTATCCCACTGAAAGCGCACCAACAGAAATGAGGGGATCACTTATCAGTCAATCGATATTAGGTCTAGCCTACTGTCTCAAAAGAGGCAAGAGGACGATACTCGGATGGCTTGATCTGAAACTTCACAAGATTTGCTAACTCTTGAAGTTGGCTAATTGCCTCCGCTCCTTCGAGCTTCATCAATTCTCGATCGTCTCTCATCTCCGTCCAGGTAATTCCATAATCGGATACTAAGAACCGAATCAAATGGTTATTACCAAGGCTCACCATAAACGAAGCGCTATTCATCTGACCGCCGCAGGTATAGCAAGAAGCCAGGTATCCCCGGTTTTCTAGTACAGTTGCCAAAGCCTGGAGATTCATGACCAGATCTTTGACGAATTGACGGTGTTGTTCTGCAAGTCTTAAGAACACAATAGTCCTCCAATCACCACGATTAATTCTAAACCTTGTCTTAATCTTTTACCGATTATTTCTTTGATGTCATCTCCATCCTACGGAGAGCTAGAGAACAGGCAGTGTTAAATCCGATACTTAGTTGTTCTTAGACATCGTATCTGACTGCATCAGGATCTAAAGTAGCGAACGCAACAAGTCTAAGAAAGGAAGCAATTCTTAATCTTTTATACCACTTCTTTTAAGAAAAGGTGATCGAGTGTTGTGCTGCGAAGTCCTGAGTCAATCGATAAGCCAGTCCTTAATAACTCTATGCAGCATTTTAGAGACTAGATCAGGAAATTGGGGGCATCGCAAGGGGGATTTTGTCAAACAACAGGATTTCTTCATTAAACAGATAGAGGGAATCGACAAGATTCCCTCCATAACAAATCAAAACTCTATGACTCTAAATCGAGTTGTCTAATTCACCTGCCACCAGCCTGCTGCTGGACCCACAAATCGAATCACAAGCCAAGCAGCCACAAGCAGGATAATTCCTGTCCAAGCTCCAGTGGTTGTCCAGTTCATGAATTTCTGAGTTTGAGATTTGGTGACGGGAAGCCAAGGCGCAATTCTTTGCTCTTTGCCGTAGTCCTCACCGAGCGCTTCTTTACGACGTTTTGCTTCTCCCATATTTGCTGCTTCCTGGGGTCTAAAAAATGTTTACGTGTGTTGATTTCGATCATATCGCGGATGCTTAGTCGTCTGCATGACTAAATAAACTGGGATCGACGTAGGAAATCCGGGCAAAAGGACTCAGAGCGGTTAAAACTTGACTGCCATAACTGCGATGTAAAACCCGGCTATCGAGAAGCGCAACAAAGCCTTGGCATTCTCGCACGGGGGAAATCGATCGCTGAAGTTCTCTCAAGGCTTCTGGCAGCAGATACAGTCGAAACCAGTCTTGGCGATGCTGTTTGTAGTAGGCAACGCGACCCGCGACCAGGGGATGTTCGAGTGAGGGAATGGGGAGTGTCGCGATCGCCAGAACTGAAGGCGCAGGCAACACACCCTGATGCTCCCGCCAAAACTCCCAGCCTGTAACCAAAATTCCGTTTTCTTCTAAACAAGTTCGCTCAACCTGCACTCTCGACCCAAACTCTGCGGCCAAAATTGAGCCGACCTGGGATCGCAGCGGCGTATCCCCAACCAAAATGACGCTCAATCTTTGAGCTGAAGCCGATGCACTGAGCAGCGATCGCAATTCTTTCAATAATGCGCCCTGAAATTGCGGCGTGTTGGGTAACGGAATACCTTCAGGCTGATAAAGCTGAATCAGATCTTCTTGGCGATCGAGCGCAAATTTCAGACAAGTTAGATTGTCGTCGAGTCCCACATTCGATCGATAAATCTCAGCATCGGTATCGAGATCCAACGCGCCGCCGATCAGAACCGTCGGTTGCTGTGACCAGACAGGCGCAAGGAATGACGCAACTTCAACAGGAGAGCAATGCAGCGAAAACTGCCCAGACTGGCGCAAAATCGTCACCCAAACCAAGCGATCGCGCTGCTGAATCTGCTCAAAAAAATTCGCCCAGTTTGGCGGCAATGTGTCCAACAGTCGAAATTTCAACTCAAGCAGAATATCTCGCTCAGGCTGCTCCAACAAATAGCATTCGTAAGGATTTGCTGGATGTTGAAAAACGGCTCGAATCAGTTGAATGCGGGTATCTCGGATCAAATCGGCTTGAGCCGGACAGGCAAGCATCAGCGATTCCCAATCGGCTGAATCGAGTTTTACGGTTAACAGATTGCGTGTCCAGGATTCGAGATCGTCTACCCCATCGATAATGGTCGGGATTCCAGTAGGAAATTTGCCTTCAGAATTTAAGCGATCGCTGAGCCACTCTTGTGGAGTCGTGATCAAAATGCCTTTGTAATCAGGAGCAGTCCAACGATCGCCCGTTTGAATCGGTTTTGGATATTCGATCCACTGGCGCAATCGCGGAATTTCGACTCTCAAGATTCTTTGTTGAATCACTTCGGGAACGACCAGAATCACAGGTTCGTGCCACATCAACAGCGGCACAAGATAGCTGAGGCGATAGCGTCCCTGAAAATCAGAAGGTGCGCCTGTCTGGATTAAGGCACTCCGTCCAATCCGAAGCGCCCGTGCGACCAGTCGCGCCATCGTCAAATGATGCGACCAATAGGATTCGCCTTGCTCTCGCAAAAAGGCGCGGAGTTGTTGATGGACTTCTACCTCAATCACAGAGTCACCCGATGGAACTAATTCATCATTTTGACACACTCATCTAAAACCCTGCGGTAAGTTATTTTGCCAAACTCTCTCAAGTTAGATTCTCCGATCGCGGTCGCAAAATGATAGGCTCTAATAAAAGCTGTGTATTGCGTTTGCTCGATCCAGTTGGGAGGGATTAACAATGAAACGTTTGATTCGCGTTTTGGCGATGGTGAGTTTGGTGGTGGGCTGT
>JALOOO010000318.1 GCA_025454375.1 Leptolyngbya sp. Prado105
CCGATCGCGGATGCCTGGCGGCCGCTCGCCGATGGCGGCTGCCCGCTGATCCGCACCTGATGCCATCGGGGGCGGGCAGCAAGCCCGCCCCCACCCAGCGCCCCGCCATGGACACCATCTTCGGCGTTCCGACCGTCGCCCTCTACGGCCAGCTGATGCTCGGGCTGATCAACGGCTCGTTCTACGCGCTGCTCTCGCTCGGGCTTGCCGTGATCTTCGGCATGATGAACGTCATCAACTTCACCCATGGCGCGCAGTTCATGATGGGCGCCTTCGTGGCGTGGATGCTGCTGAACTGGCTCGGCCTCGGCTACTGGGTGGCACTCCTGCTCGCGCCGCTGATCGTCGGCGCCACGGGGGTGGTGATCGAACGGCTGATGATCTCGCGCCTCTATCGGCTCGACCATCTCTACGGGCTGTTGCTCACCTTCGGCTTTGCCATTCTGATCGTGTTCAATTTGCTTTTGATCAAAGAAGATTTTGGGATTGTAGGGCATAAATTCAGGAAGTTGCTGCTCAAACATTGAGAGAAAATGATTTCTCACCCACTCTCCAACAGGTCCACTGCGACGATAACTGAGAAATACATCAAACTGATAATCCTGTTCTGTCAACGCTATTATCATCCTCAACTCTGAATCTGACCATTTTATACAGAGAAGTACAAATGTGTCTGAACAAATCAAGTCAAGCGCGAAACTTTGATTTATCCTGGGAGTCAGAGATCTGCATAAAGTGGGTTAAGAATGACTAGTTCGTGGCAGCGATCGTTAATCTTAGGGGGTGTCGGCGCAACGCTTTCACTCTGGGTTTTGGAAAATTTGACGCATACTTTGGGAGATTGGCTTCCTGCTATCGTCATTGGGAGCGGAATTGCTTGGGTCGTCCTGAAATTTCAGAAGAGCGATACGCCTAAGATTCGAGTTGAGCCAGTTTCACTGAATAAAGTCCAGACCGAATTGATCGAGGCGAAAGGACTGCTCGATCGTTTGGCGATCGAATCTGAGGACTTGTCGATTGATGGCAGCGCTCAGCAATTATCGGATTTGCGATCGCAGATTCAAACCATCACCTCTGATCTCAAGCGGGATGAGATTCGATTCGCAGTCATGGGGGGGAAATCCGTTGGGAAAACCATGCTGATGAATCTGCTGGATGTTAAATGGGCAAGTGGAATTTCTCAAAAGCTAATTTTGCAAGATACACCTGAACTTTTCGCTGCAACAGAAGGCGGCATCATTGCAGAACGAGATGCTTGGAAACTCGCGCGATCGGCAGATGTCATTTTATTTGTGACAACAGGAGATTTGACAGCAACTGAATTTCAGGCGATTCAAAAAATTACTTCTGTCGGTAAACGACTCGTTCTAGTTTTTAATAAACAGGATCAGTACTTGCCAGAAGAACAAAAAATTGTATTAGAACAATTACGAGAGCGAGTGGATGGAATTCTAAATCCGCAGGATGTAATTGGCATTGCTACCAATCCAAAATCACTGAAGATCCGACAACATAAATCAGATGGTACCGTCAAGGAATGGATGGAGAAAACGGAGCCGCAGATTTTACCTTTACTTGAGCGGTTGAATCAAATTCTGATTCAAGAAGGTCAGCAGCTTGTCTTATCGAGTTCTCTGAGTAATGTGACAGCGGTGCAGGCAGAGGCGAAATCGGCATTAAATCGAATTCGCCGCGATCGCGCCATGCCTCGAATCGATCAAGCGCAGTGGATTGTCGCCGGAACAGCTTTTGCAAATCCATTTCCAGCATTAGATCTATTAGCAACGGCTGCAATCAATGGACAAATGGTGATGGATCTAAGCAATTTGTATCAGCGCAAATTCACGTTAGAACAAGCCAAAACGGTTGCGGCAACGATGGTAAGTGTAATGGTGAAGTTGGGATTGGTGGAGGTTTCGACGCAAGCGATTGCTGGGATTATGAAAACCAATGCGATCACATTTGTGGCGGGAGGGTTGATTCAAGGAGTGAGTGCGGCTTATTTAACCCGATTGGCTGGATTGACATTAGTAGAATACTTTGAAGGGGAACCAACCGGAGAGATTAAGCAAGATGTCTTGCAGCAGATTATGCAGAAGGTGTTTGAGCAGAATCGGCGATTGCCGTTTTTACAGATGTTTGTGAAGCAAGCGATCGACCAATTAGTAAAACCGTCAATTGCCGCGACTTCACCTTCAGATCCAACTCCTTTGGAAGGATTGCCTGCGCCACAGGAAGCTCCTTTAGAAATGGGGGCAAAGCTAGAAGCAGATGCAGGGGAGGAAAAACTGCAACCGCTAGTGCTACCTGAGGCTTCTCTTATAGAAGTTAACTGAGCGCTAAACACCTTCTTAGTGAGAGAACGCTTGAGAGATGTGTAATCGATCTCTGAGTCTTTGCTGATCAACTGGAATGCTTTTTGCGGAGAATGTCGATCGTAATTTCTCCATCAAATTCAGGGATTGGAGCATTTGGCTTTGTGAGCTTCACCTGGACTTGAGTCACTCGCTGATACTTTAAAACTGCATCCGCAATCACAGCCGCTAACTTTTCTAACAAGATAAATTGAGAGGTCTTAATCAAAGTTTGGACTTCTTCAATCACATCGCAGTAATCCAAAGTGTCCGATAACAGATCGCTTTGTCCTGGTTTGGCTAAATCAAGCCATAGAGTTAAATCCACCTCAAACCATTGCCCTAAAACATGTTCTTCAGGCAATGCGCCAATATAGCCATAAGCGCGGATTTGATTAATATGAATACAATCCATCATGGTCTGAGGTCGTAACCCCGACGAACATAGTAGTTTTTGATCCAGACTCCAAAACGTTTCACAGGAATAGTAATCGGCTCTGAAGTACGATCGAATTTTGAGAGTACCATTAATTCTGCCGGATACCAATCATCCGAAACAATGACTGCATCTTTACCCTTGGGTAAATCGCGATGCCAAAAGTCGAATTGATCGATACGATCGCTGATTGCAATGACCTCTCGATAGTTTAACTCGTAGGCGAGTGCAGAGGCAGATCGATAATCAGACGTGATCAGCAGTGGAGCATCCAAATCACGAGATTCGGATTGTACAACTGCTGCAACCTCCTTCCAGCCAAACAACATGCGCGAATCTGGATCGATGTCCTTACTGATCAATGCAGTCACAGGTAATACCGTGTAGTGAAACACCAGCACAGTTGAGATGATCAGTCCGTAGATTGCATGGGCTTTGAAGTGCCTCAGCCGTAAAAGCGGAAACAATAGTAAGTAAGCTGTAATATTCCAGTAATACAAGGCAGCCGAAATCAGCGAAATAATGATGAGGATGATTGTAGAAGGCGCAAAAATCCAGAAGGCAACTGTTGAGTAAGTCGTAGTAAACCGTGATTTGAGCGACTTGTAGAACTCGATCCAGTAAAACGGGGAAACGACAAAGAAAGAAACTAAAGTGAATCCTAGAAACGAACCAATTTTAATTCCAGGATTAATTGGTCGAACACTGCGATCGACATAATATCGAAACGATAGAAAATCATTTGAGAGATTCCAAATCGCAATTGGAATTAAAGCAGTTAGCGCAATTGCAATCGCAACATACAATCGACGATCGCGAAATAAAGGACGAAATTGAGCATTTGTAATTAAGGTTGCAAAAAAGCCGATTGCGACAAAAATTGCATTATATTTCGAGAGAAAAGCAAGAGAAAGCGCGATCGCGCTGCCATACAATCGCCAAGTTCCTCCTTGACCATCAGTTAAATATTGATCTAGAAAGCGAATGAATAGATACGCAGAAATCAATGAGAATGTGATTAATAAATGGTCATGCCAAGCTAATCCTAGAAATACAAAATAGAGCGGCGACGCAATAATAAGCAGCAACAGATGCCAAAAATTTGCGTCTCTATAAAAAAACTGAATAATTCGATAATAAATATAAAAAAAAGCAATATTACTCAACAAATTTGGGAGTCGCAACACAAATGCTGAGCGTCCAAAGCTTGCAGTAAATATGCCTTGTATCCAAGCCTGTAGCGGCGGATGATCATAATAAGACCAGTCGAGATGCTGTCCCCATAACCAGTAATACGCCTCATCTGGATTCGGAAATGCAACAAGCCAAAATATTAATCGTAGGAGCAAAAAAGCAATCAGAAATAGAATCATGAGAGCGTAATAACAAATCGTTAATTTAAGCACAGTGAAAAAATTGTGAATATGACACAATAGCTTCTCAACTGTAGACTTAGCTCTGTTCAGCATAGGTTGTTTTGATATGCTCACCACTGGGACATGGCGGAGAACTTTAGAGTCGGTCTGTATTCCGATCTGGGCTTTATTATTTTCACTCTTGCTATTTGGTCTGTTCTGCCTTGCGACTGGGACAAATCCATTCATCGTGTATGTCGAGATTTATCAGGCTGCATTTGGGAGTTGGTCATCCTTGCAGAACTCATTAATCCGAGCCGCTCCGTTGATGCTGACTGCCCTCTGCACCGCGTTACCAGCCCGTTTAGGACTCGTAATTATTGGCAATGAAGGGGCGCTCGTGATTGGTGGAATCGCAGCCACGATCGTAGGGCTATCCGGCATCAATCAAGCCCCGGCAACAGTGACGCAATTGATGATGGCACTGGCGGGAATGATTGCGGGTGGACTATGGATTGCAGCGGTTGGTGCGTTACGACATTATCGGGGCGTAAATGAGACAATTAGCAGCTTATTGATGAACTATATTGCGATCGCCTTGTTGAATCATCTTGTCGGTGGTCCAATGCGCGATCCAAGCTCCTTGAATAAACCCTCTAGCTATGCAATTCCAGACCTCGCTCGCTTGGGCACGATTCCACTGTTCCCAAGAGTTCATTACGGGTTGATCTATGGCATTGTTGCCTGTGTGATTGCTTATTTTCTGATTCAACGCACGACCTTTGGATTTGCGGCTCGAACAGCGGGCGGGAATGTGAAAGCGGCTCGAATTGCAGGCTTACCCGTTGGACAACTCGCGATCGCAATTTGCTTTTTGGCAGGGTCTTGTGCAGGATTAGCAGGCATGGTCGAAATCGCCGCAGTACATGGACGGGCGAATGAATCCTTGAATGCGAACTATGGCTACTCTGGAATTTTAGTCGCGTTTGTAGCGCGAAATAATCCGATCGCGGCAGCTTTAATTGCGATTTTATTTGGCGGAATTCTGGCGAGTGGGGGCGTTTTGCAGCGAAGATTGGAAATGCCAGATGCGACCGTGTATGTGCTTCAAGGCTTAGTATTCCTGGTGGTTCTGTATAGCGAATCATTATTTGGTCGGTTTCGATTGTTCAAAGAGTCAGAACCGAAATTGCCCGCAGCATCCGTAGTTCAAGGGAGTTAATT
>JALOOO010000319.1 GCA_025454375.1 Leptolyngbya sp. Prado105
TGCTTCATCTGCTCATCGAGAATGTTGCAGTCCGCATCAGTCAGGTTCGCGTCTCGGTCTTCAACTTGGCTGACATTTGCGGCGTAGCTCCCTGAAGACTTGTCGGAATATTGCATTTCTCCGAGGACTGCCTTAGAGACTTGAGCATCAGAAGTTCCAATCAATCGCTCATGTACACTCGGATCTGCGCTTGCTCCTTCAGGTAGGGTGAGCTTAAAGTCCTCCGGCAGTCTTGCCCATCCGTTGGGCGAAACTGATTTCAGAAATCGCTCGAATCGCTGAATGATGCCCTGCATCTCTGGGTCATCGTCACTTATATCTGCTGGATGCGTCCCGATCGTTGGGGGGGAACCAAAGCGATCGCTGTGCAGTAACCATGATTTCATTGCCTCACGCTTGATGCTCCACCACGGGAAAACTGAGTATCCCAAACCCAAACCCCACGGCGTATTATCTGCATCAAAGGTGTAAACCAAAAACCGTCCTCTGGGGCAGCGTTCTCCGTAAATTGAATTGTCCTTGGTTAGCAGTCGTAGTTCATATCCGCCAACCATAATGATTTCAGTCTCTGGGTCGAGGCTTTCGCCTGTTGCGGTCGGAATGTCGAGGTTGTCCAATTCAGGATAAGCGAACATAAATCGATTCTGCGGAATGAACTTCGTCTTCGGCAGAATAAACCCGTCTTGATCCTCCCAATCGAGTTGCAGAACAGAGTAACCAATTAATTGCCCACTATTGAGAAGGGCTGAGCAGATGGATTCGTAGTTCAGCAGAGTCAGAATTTCCTCAGCAGCTTTTACTCCGATATCCCTTAGCTTCTTTGTCGCAGACTCGACAAGTATGCGCCGACCGAGAATCGATTGACGACGCTTATTAAGTACCGATCTCACATGAGGATCTCGTCGCATCTCTAGATAGCGGGCGTAGTCCTGCCCCAAGCGCTTATAGAGATGCTCGTCTTCTGCTTCTGGCGCATTGGTCAGGGTTCTCGCAAAGTTCGGGTCAGACCTAACAAGATCTAGCTTGGTGCGAACGTCGATCGGCATTAGCGAGAACCTCCAAACATCTTCTTGTCGAAATAGTCCCCGAACCTGCCAGTCTCTTTTCGCTGTCGCTGCTCTTCTTTAATCTTGGCAATCCGTTTCTGCTCTTCTTGAAGGTAGATAGTTCTTGCCAGTCTCTCAGCGAACGCATCGCCGGTTTCGTTGGAACGACGCGCTACATTTGCCGACTGTGCGACTTGATCGGCAAGTCCAGGCGTGTTTCTGAAGGCATCAGTCATAGGTCGATACGCATCGGGAGAGATAATGCGGCCGCCAGTACGGCGACCGCCACCTTTGCTGAGTTTGTGTTTAGATCGACACTCTTTTGGATAACGCATAGTTATAAATCATCGAGGACTTTGCCTACAGGTCGATCGCCTGCGGAGGCTCCACCATAATACCTACGCGGCTTCAAAAGCTTGATATAAAAAGCGGCTTCAACAAACACTGTTGCAAAATACAAGTCATCTACATTTCCTTTGCCGCGTCTCCACTGTCCGTCCGGGTCGCGATACGGTCCCGACAAATGCCGCAGCGGTGAATTTTCCGATGGGTTGCCGATCCAGCGCTCCCAATCGATCGGCAATCGGTAGAGCGGATAGCCGTCCGGGGCTTTGAGCAAGAAACCTTCGAGGACTTGCCCCATAAACTTCTCGTTGCGGATCATCCAGCACCGCGCCTCCATACCACCGTCTTCTACCACTCCTTCAACAGCGATGTCATCGAGGTAAGCAATCTGGTCTGCCATTTCCAGTACAGTCCCGCGACAAATCCGCATCGAACTTTCGCGCGATGGCTCATTGTCAATCAGACCGTAAGCAACGCTGTATTCCTTCAGTAGCTTCGGAATGCGATCGCGAACAATTCCTGACGCAAACCGCACCGAGCGAATGGTTTTCTCCATGATTTCGGCAGGCTTCATTCGTTGCCATCCCTGTGGCAAAAAGAAATCGATCGCGATAAACCAATCTTCCGATCTCCCCACATCGACACCCGCTAGCGTGTAATCCGGTTTTCGTTCTGGTTTAGGCGCGGTCATTGCTTCACGCAGCATTGACATCGTAATGCTGGCGGCTTGAGTTTCCGAGGGATGCCCGAGTCGCTGCTGCTGCCAATCTTCGGTTGTTGAAGCATCAAGTCCAGATTGAATTATTTCTGCCGCGAGATTGGTTCTCGTTTCGCGGGTGAGGGGTGAAAGGTGAACTGCAACTTTCCAGTTCTTTTCAGGGACTCCAGCAGGCAGTGAATCCAAGAAATCGCGTAATCGCTCCCCGGTTTGGCGGCATCGGAATTCAGCGGAATAGCGCTGCTCATCTGCGATCGCATGTCCACAATAAGCGCAGCCAAAATAAGCCGAATCAATTGGGTGGTGATCGTCGGAATGGAACCAGTGAATCGGACGACCTGACTCAGAAAGATATGAGGTTTTCGGTCGCCCCAGCGCATCACGAACGGTGGTTGGAATAAGCAGGCATCCTTTTGGGTCGAGCGGCTGAACTTGGTGGCATTGTTCACATTCGTAGTGCGGATAGAAATAGCGATCGCAGTCTTCTAATGCAGCTTCAATTCCCTGTCCGCCCCCTGGTGTCCCCAATTCTCGGATTGGACGACTCGGTAGCATCGACGCATCTAATCGACGGGGGAGTGGGTCGGCTGCCCCAGGTGGATATTGAGAACGTTCTTCTAGCACCATCCAATCGGCTTGAAATGAGACTGCGGCTCCCCCTGCCGCGGCTCTTCCCATGTCTCGGATCGATGGGCGTGAAGTTGAAACATACGAGAAGATTGCATTCGCTTGGTCAACTTGATAGCGCGTGTTGATTGTGCGATCGCGTCCTCGACGAAATCGGATTCCGTCCTCTTGCATGTGAGCAATCCAAAACTCCATGACCGGATGAAACTGCATCGGTACGTTTTGGTCGAGGTTCGTGCGGCTGTCGTAAAACCAAGCACTATTGAGTTTTCCTGTTGTGAGGCAGTCTGCCATCAGTAAGGTGTGACCCATTGTCTTACCATTTTGGGCAGGTCCAGTCGTGAGAACATGACTGAGGCGAAAATCCCCGATCGCTAAAAGGTATTCTTCGTACCACGTCGGTAAGCGTAATTTGTCGCCCTTCTCAGTACAGCCGTATTTTTTAACTCGATCGACAAAATCTTGTCCGCCAACTTCATAACAGCGATCGATGAAATGATTGCGCTGAGCCTGACGTTTTTCAAGGTAGCGGCGATCTCTTGCGGATTGAGCATTAACAGCTGATTCAAGCTTGCGTCGGAGGATTGCTAAGTTAGTCACGCGGGTTCTGGAATGGTCGGCTCAGGAATTTCGAGATCTTCCGGGTCAACGATCGTGGGTTCAACCTCAAACGATCGCACACTCCCTTCAAAGTCATCGATTAGGGACAGTATGCCATCCGCGACTGTGGGCGGAAGTAATCCGTTATCGAGCAATGTATTGAGGGCTTGCCTCCAGTCCGAGATTCCGGTGAATCCTCTCAGTCTTGCAATGTCCTGCATGACTTTGTACATGCGATCGCGGATTCTCGACTTTGCCTCAATGAGTCCTGCGATCGTGGTTGGTCCAACTTGCGGCAATGATTCAAGCTGTCGAGCGAGTTCGCGTCGTTGCAGGAGGTTCGCACTTTTCATCTCTTCAAGAATCTGATTACGAACCGTAGCTGAATCGGTCAGTGCTTTAATTTCGTTTTGAATGCCGAGTAGCTCATTTTGATAGCTCACGATTTGATCGTGATACATTTCAATGACTGTCACATAAGCGCGGCGGCGAGTCGCATTATTATCTTGCTCTGCAATTTGATCGCAAGCTTGATTCACCCAAGCGCGGGCTGTCTCGATCGTGCAGTTAAATTCCTTACTAAATTGCCGCTGAGTCTCGATGAAGCTGAAGCCTCGCTTCAGGCGCTGCATTACAAAGTCCCACCGTGACTGCTTTTCTACTGGTGTTAATCGTGCCATAACTGCGATCGAGTCCCGAAATTTCGTTAATTTAGCCTGAAAAGGCAAGAGTTGACTCAGGGATTATGCGTCGAGAAATGCGATCGCGCTATCTTTTTCCATCCTTGCTGTTTGAGGTCTTTGAGATAATCGCGCATGTTGTTCATTTCGAGTTCGATGAGCGATCTCAGTCGGTCTTCATAAAATCCAGCGCCTGTGATGTAGCCTGTACTGTGATATTTCGGTTGCTGCCACGGACCCGGAGGCAGGATTGAGCAAGCAGCAAGTCGAGCAAAGGGCTTGGCGTGATGGACTGGGATAATCTCCGTGGGTTGCGAGAATAGCCATTCCATTACATCAGCGTCGTAGTAAGGAGTTCTCACCTCAATCCCGTAGCGTCGGAAGGTAGAGGCGAACATTTTGGTCATACCAGAGGCGGTGTATGTTTCATTTCGCCGGGTATTGCGCCATCGTTCTGAAACAGTTCCTTCAGTTTCAGCCATTTTCCGAAATGCGCCGATTGGCAGTCCACCTACACCATGCAAGTCGTCTTGGGCGTGACCATTGAAAATCAAATCAATACCGAGTTCTTGACATTTTCGTGCCATTAGAATGTTGCCGATCGCCATTTTCACGTTTCCGATATCTGGCGCTTCAAAGCAGAGCAGAGCTTCTTTGACTAAATCAGTCAGCGTGACTGGTTTGATAATGATCGGAATTGGCAAGTCTGCGCCCATTTGGGGGAGCGTTTCAGATGCGATCGTAATATCTGAATCATCAAGCCCGGTACAAACGGTGAGGGATTTAACTTTCTTGCCGAGTGTGAGCAATGCCCAAGTGATCATCAAACTATCGATTCCACCGCTTTGAGAAACCGCGACCACTTCTCGATTACCACAGCGCCGATCTACGGCTTCGATAATGCGATCGAGATATTCCCGAATTGCTAATTCTCGCGGTGCGGCAGGAACGATATCGGGGCATGGGAAATCATCGACCTTTTTCAATTGCGTTCCCTGCGGACTCCACAGCAACGCTTCTCCTTGGTTGAGTCGTTTCGTAGTTCCAGGTAGCGCCAGTTTCTGTTCACCCCAATGAATCCAGCCTGGAGTGGTGGAATAGTAGAGCGGGGTTTCACCGGGCTGAGAGACGTAGAGGATTGCTGTACCACGTTCAGCGGCGACTTGGGTGAAAGGTCCGCGAACTGGAAGTTGATGTCCTTCAAATCGCGTGAACTGGGTGGGTTCAATTTGGTGATCGGATTGATGGACGGGCTTTGAGCGGATTGAGTAATGTCCGTGGAGGCGTTGCATGGTTACAGTCGATAGAAAGTGAGTCGTTGCGCTAGCGGAAGCTTGGATGAGTTGCGATCGTAAACGCGAATCCGTAAATGGATGCGACTTAAATAACCATTGCCTGAGTCCAAGCCCTGCGCCTGTAAGGTAGCCGATCGAATACTTTTCATCAAGCCAAAACCCTTGAGGAAGAGTTGCTCTTGCAACGCTGTGAACGAATTGTTTTTTGAATTCGATGGGTAAGACTTCAACGGGTTGAGAAAACGCCCATTCGAGCAGGTTGGCATCGTAGTAGGGATGGCGTACTTCAACGCCATAGCGTCGGAAAATAGAAGCGAACATTTTGAGCATTCCAGCACTTGCGCCTGTACAGGCGTGTCGAGCATCACGCCATCGTTCTGAATCGGTTCCCGATTGCTGAGCAACGACCCCTTTTACGAGCATCCCTTTTCCAAAGACATCATCATGCCCGTGACCAGTAAAAATTAAGTCAATGTCGAGTTCTTGGCATTTTCGAGCCATCAGGATGTTGCCGATCGCCATTCGCACGTTTGAGCTTTCGACATCTTCGAGACAAATCAGCGCTTCCCGAATCAGATGGGGCAGGTCTTGTGGTGGAACAACGATCGGCAATGTTTTACAGTTCATGGCTTCAGTCGCCCTGAGTGCAGCCTGAATGTCGCGGTCGT
>JALOOO010000087.1 GCA_025454375.1 Leptolyngbya sp. Prado105
CTGTCTGTAGCTCAAGAAAATCACGCATAAGGTTGTTGTAGGTGCCATACTGAAGACTAACATCCAAATATCTACTGATGCGAACTCTTTTTTGTTTTGTGAGAATATAGCATTTTAGTCACTGCGACATGAAAATTAGCTAATGAAGCTAATTACTGCTAATGAAGCACAAGCTATATATTTACAGAGCAGCAAAATGGCATATCTCACAAACGTCATCTTCTTTTGACGTTATCGTTATATTAAATATAGTCCACCGGATTGACACGAAACGGAAATTTTATAAAAAGAAAATTTTTTCTTTGGTTTTGGTGGAATAAAAAACAAACTTACTAACAGCATTTCCAGGTTTTTTAAATACAAAAAAAAAAGGTAACAAAGTAACAACCAACCATATAGAGAATATAATTTCTTTATCATTTACGATACAAATACGTACTAAGCGAAGGAACTACCTTTTTTTTTTAATTCTTCGCAATATCTGGTGCGTGGAAGGACACGTAACCTCGTTCTCACACATGGCCAGTCTAAAACATTACACACACTAATCATTGCAATCTTAAACACTCTCTGAAACGTGGAAGAGACTAAATAATCCGCAACGATATGCAGTCTCTGTCGTTTCAAGAATTGTCCTGACTGAGGTTCAAAAAACATTGATCTAACCTCCAGATTCTCTCTATTTTTGGTTAAAAAAATCATTACGGCGCTGAAACCGGGTCGATTGATTCTGAAATATCGTTCGATCGCAAGCAGCAGTACGGTAATGCTCGATGCGAACACGCCGTTTTGTAATTAATTGACAGGAAATGTTAAGTTTGAGACAGCCTGAGTGCTTTGAGGGACGGTTTGTAAGCTTTGTATTCTCGTAAGCCGAAATCGTCCTGTTGGAATAGGAAACAGCCAATGTTCTATCGTTAGCATCTCTAAATTTCCAGGTGAAACGTTTCTATGGAGCAATCAAACTTCAATCTCACTAAGATGATGCAATCTATACCCGTAAAAAACTTATGTATCTTCCAGTTATCCGTAAAAACCGAGGGAAACGGGGAGATGAGACAGTAATAATTCAGTAAAAACGCGGCATTGAGCGTTCTATTCAGATTAGTCAAATTGAAGGAGAATGCCCATTCTTAGAGGCATTTTTTACAGAGACTGAACAGAGTACTTTTGCGTGTAAATATTATATAAAGTTTCAATTAGGTCTGATATTTTTGCTGTTTCTGTAAAAATTTTGCTGGAGAACTTCAAATTTCGCAAAGTTCACCGATACGCTAGTCAAGAAGTTGCACTTTATGAGCCTTGTCCATGACCTACCCTCATCTCTCAAAGCCCTTCGGTCACGCCCCGCTTTCTGCACTCCGCACCGCTGCTCGGAATGGTGAGTTTCTCATCACTGCCGAAGTTGCGCCTCCTAAAGGCACTGATCCAATTCACATGCTGCAAATGGCGCAATTGCTCAGAGGGCGAGTTCATGCGGTGAATATTACCGATGGCAGTCGTGCGGTGATGCGGATGTCGTCTTTGGTTTCTGCCGCATTGCTGTTACAGCAGGGAGTTGAGCCAGTTTACCAAGTCGCTTGTCGCGATCGTAATGCGATCGGGCTACAAGCTGATTTACTCGGCGCTCATACCTTGGGAATTCGCAATGTGTTAGCTCTGACAGGCGATCCGGTAAAGGCAGGAGATCATCCCGAATCGAAAGCGGTGTTTGAACTTGAGTCAGTGCGCTTATTGCAGATGATTGATAAGCTGAATCGCGGCACGGATTGGAACGACAAAGAATTAACCGATGGAGAGACGGATTTATTTGTCGGGGCAGCAGTGGATCCGCAGTGTGCGAGTTGGTCAGGGTTGCAGCGACGATTTGAGCGCAAGGTGAATGCAGGCGCTCAATTTTTTCAAAGTCAGTTGATCACTGATTTTGAGCGGTTAGATAAGTTTATGAACGAAATTGCTGCCGGGAGCAATAAGCCAATCTTGGCTGGAATTTTCTTATTAAAATCTGCAAAGAACGCAAGATTCATTAATCGGGCAGTTCCTGGGGTGAATATTCCAGAACATATTATCGATCGTTTAGAAAAAGCGTCAGATCCGTTAAGAGAAGGAATGTTGATTGCGGCTGAGCAAGTCAAACTCGCGAAAGAAATTTGCCAGGGGGTTCACATGATGGCAGTTAAGCGCGAGGATTTGATTCCAGACATCTTGGATTTGGCGGGAATTTCTGCGATCGTATTGTCCCACACAAACATTGCCCCGCATGAGAGCATTGCCCCGCACGAGGTTGAAAACCCTGTGCTAGTGGGACAAACTCCCTGAAGCAACTGTATCGCTTAGCGATTGGCTGCGCTCGACACTCTCTTGAGAGTGTTGGCAGGGTTCGCACCGGATTCAAAATTCGGCGCGAGGCTAGGCTCGTTTGGTCTTCAATTGTTTCAATTTCTGCTGAAGCACTGGCAAATTCGGGCTAACTTTGCCATAGCGCCAACTTACATAAGCTTGAGAGATTTCCTCAATCACGACGGCTCGCTCTCGCGATTGCACCTTCCTTGCGTGCCGCGCATACTCTAAAGGTGTCTCAGCCGAATGTTTCTGAAATCCTTGGCGGGCGAGTTGATGCAACATGGTTTGATAGAGCCGTTCCATCGGGCGCAAATGTTTCGATCGCTGATGCTGTCGCCATTTCTGCCAGCCCTGGAAGGATAACCAGCCCAAAAATCCAACACCCGTTAAGACGATCGTAGCAGTGAAGAAGCCCGATAAGCCCTGGTTGAAAAGCTGGAAAAACCAAGACAGTGCATTTCTAACACTCTTAAAGATCTCGTTAAACCAAGCGCTTACTGGAGACGGTAGCCATCCTGCAACCCAATTCCAAAATCGCTCGATCAAACTAAACGGCTGATATTCCTCAACTGAAGGCGGAATTAACTCATGTCCTGGAATCGGATCGATCGTAAACCAGCCCGATCTTGGGACTTGAATCTCTGTGATCGCATAGGCATCCGTATTTCGCACTACGTACAGTCCTGTAAACGGATTGAACTGCCCCGGTGCGTAGCCTGCAACTAAGCGAGCCGGAACCCCAATCGATCTCAACATCACGGTGAGAGCCGTTGAGAAATGATCGCGATCGCCGCCTCGATTGGCTAAAAACGCTTCAACCAAATCCTCATCAGGTTTTAGCGCCTGAAATTCTTGAATTCGATACCGCTGCTTCAAATACTGTCCCAAATACAGCGCTTTCTCATAGTCCGACTCGATCGGCTGCTCAGAGGTCGCTAAAATTCGCTCTGTCTCTTTTGCTAAACGCTGTCGCAGTCCGGGCGGAAGTTGTAAGTAAGGACTATTTTCAGGATATTGAACTTTTGAGGAATTTAATCTCAGGACGGTACGATCGCGATACGGAACGTCTGAAATAACGCTGTAAGTCATTCCAGACTGCAATTCGACAGGCGATCGCAGCCCAAATTCTTGATCGACTGCAATCTCATCAGTTGGAAAGTACAACTCACGAGGAGCCGAAAGTGCTGGAATCAGATTCGGCATTTCTGATGAAATTTTAAAGGTCTGAATCACTTCCCTGGTGCGGCTCATCGTTACAGGCGGCGCGAGAAAGAACCGATACGACCAAGGCGATCTCGTGACCGTTCTCGTCTTCGCATTGCGAGAAATCTCCCAGCCCTGCCCGGTATAGCGATCGAATGCCATGACTCGCCAGAAGCCTTCAATTTGCGATCGCACTCGCATGATTACTCTTGGCTTCAGTTTTGGACGCGGATTCTGACTAATCTTGTCTCCAAATCCCTGATAAAACTCATCTTTGCGATCGTTGAGGGACTGTCTTTCTCCGCCCGGTTTCGGACTTCCGCCCCCTCGGACTTCAGATTCTAGAGCGTTCTGACCTGCACCTGGATTTCTAATGACTTGGTTATCAAATCGCTCTTGTACCGCAACAGGCGAACTCACAGGGAACATTCTCAACTGATATCCCGGCAGTCGGGGCATCAGCATGAAGAATACTAATCCTAAAGCTGTGACGATCGCAAAGATCATCGGCAGTTTGCCAAAGGTGACCTTTTTGAGTCGATTCACATCACTCTTGAGACTGCTAACTCCCAATCGCGAACTATAATCCAGCATCAAAACCGGAAGCGCGATCGCCAAAAATGCGACGAGTAGCACACCAAATCGCATCGTTTGGCTCAGCGTACTTGCAAGCGCAAGTAACACGAGTCCAATCATCATCGAGTATCCCAAATCCTTACGACGAGGAAGATCGAAGGTGTGCAGCACCTGAACTTGAATTAAAAATTCTGCCAAAATCAGCCGCGTATCCCCCGCTTGTAAAGCAGCGGGGAGCCTCGTCATGAATGCGAATAAGGCGATGATCATCGCGATCGCGAGTAAGAACTTAAAGCCAGTGTTCTTTTTGCGGCGTTGATCAGCGCTCCAACTCGCTCCGATGGCACTGAGGGGAATTGCCCAGAGTCCCAGATGAGTTTCAGCCGCCATATCAGTCGCCAAAATCCCGATCGTCACGAGTGATTGAGTCAGGACTCGAAACAAAATAGAGTCTTCCGGTTGACTTTCTGGAAGAACTTGAATACGGCTCTGCAACTGCTGCCACCAGTTTTTCATGCGAGAAAACAAGAGTGAATTTTCAACCCCAAGAGTACCCTGAGATTAAGCGACATTGACCTGCGTTTTGAATTCTGCGTAGTCTCGCTCGATTTGGGTAGCATACGATCGCGCATAGTCGAGGACAAAATCCTGCCACTCGGAGGCAGATTCTGCAAAGGCGATTAGATCATCTGCGATCGCGGATTTTTGTCGTCCAGTGCATCGCATTTGTCCCCAGGCAGTGACTTCTGCCATGGTGCTGATCACTTTTTTCAATCGTTTAATTTTGCCATGGCTTTTATCGAGATCAACGCAGTCGGCAGTCGGTTGGAGTTCTCTCAACACATAGGATTGATCGCTCAAGGTTAATACATTGAGCAATGCAGGCGGAGATTCTTGAAATCGATCTTGAATGGCGACAATTCGAGCGGCTTCACTGTTCCAATCGGGCTGGGGAGATGGAGTGTAAGGTTGCAAAGAGGAGGTGCGAGACAGTTTCAAATCGAGTAAATAGTTTTGATTTGGAGAGCCATTACCTTCAACTAGGATCACATAGCGATCGAGTCCTAAACTTCCGGTTCCAGCGATTCGGTGCATCACATCTAGAACGGTATAAAATTCTGGCTCTGAATGTTTTTGAGCGCATTGCGCGATCGCTTGAGTGACTGTTTCACGCTCTGATTCTGTGGCGGGTTTAGTTTTGCCTTTGATCAATTTTAGCGATCGCACCTTTGATTTCACCTCGGTTCGCTCATCAAGAAAATCTTTGCGTTTGCGAGTTTTCAATCCCAGCAATAATTCTCGAACCAGACCTGTAGAAACTTCTCCATGAACGGTTCGATCTTTTCCCGTTGAGAGTTCTTTGATGTAGATGTTAAGAAAATAGCGACAGAGTGAGATCGCGGTTTCGTCATCGATGTTGAGCGTATGCGCTCCGACAACGACACTCGTTAAAAAGCGCACAATGTCCCAGGTACAAGGTGCTAACAGCGATTCATCGAAATCATTGACATCAAAATAAACTAAACGATCGTCTCCCTTAAAGCTGCCAAAATTCTGTAAATGCAGATCGCCACAACTCCAGACAGGCGGAGCAGACTGAAAAAATCCTTCAACGGGTAAATCTTGATAAAACAGATGACAAGTTCCTCTAAGAAACACAAACGCATCTTTTGCCATCGCCTTATATTTCAGGTTCAACAGTTCGGGATCACGTCCTTGATTAAAGGCATGAATGCGATCGACAACAGTTTGATTTGACATCTGGAGAAATAACAATGGAACGAATTTAATTTAGCCTGAGTTCAGGTGAATGATTCTAGCGATCGGCTAAATCTTTTTCCCGACTCACCCTGTTTTGGATGGACTTCAAATTCAGAACGCGCCCGAAAGAAGCAGACCTCAAACTCAAAAAAGAAATTAGCCTGCCCTAAAATCAAAGGCGCATCTGCTGCTTGTGTCCAAGCAAAGGCTAAGTCAACTTTTGGGAATGAACTGACTTGAGCATCTACCAACCGCCAAACCTCGACCCAGGCGCTATGATTGACTTACTCTTGCAAGCGCACTTCTGGCTATGGCGAATCTAATCGACACGCTTTCTCGGCATATTAGACGAGAAAGCGAGCATCCCCAAAGTGAGCCAATCATTACAGACACTCCTATCACCGTCCGAGACATCATTCTGCTGTGGAAATCCGGCATTCGCCCCGAAGCTATCCCAGAAACTCTCTACAATCTGGTTACGCCTGCTCAAGTCTTCGATGCTATCAGCTTCTACCTCGACAATGAGCCAGAAATTGATGGATGGATTTCTTGGTATGCGGCGCGTCCTCATCTCAATGTGCCTGCAACACTCAGACTCAGCCCGCTCTGGGACAATGTGATTGAAAATATTGCAGCGGAACGCCGAGCGATTGATGCCGAGTTTCAAGCAGAGGAAGCGTAGTGCAATACGTTCTCGATACGGATCATTTCACGCTATTGCAGCGATCTCATCCCATCCTGATTCAGCGAGTTAGTTCCCTTTCAATTGACCTGCTTGGAATTACAGTCATCACTCTGGAAGAATCCTTACAAGGTTGGTTCAGTGAAATCAGGAAAGCCTCAAAATTCAATAAAACTCAGGCTCAGCAGTTGAGAATTGCCTACGATAATTTGCGGGATGCTCAAGGAACGGAGATAACTGCTTGAAATGGCGGAGTCAGCCCCATGAGCCTGTGGTACACCTCCTGCGAGCAAACCGATCAGGAAGCATAAAAATCACAATGTTCTTCAGACTAAGCACGATCGAGCTGTAAACACGCTAATCTGAGAAGGATATCTTCTGATCAATTCCTCCTATGTTTGACGCTCTTGCCGATCGCTTAGAACAAGCCTGGAAAAAAGTTCGCGGTCAAGACAAAATCTCTGAATCGAATGTAAAAGATGCGCTGCGGGAAGTTCGGCGCGCACTGCTTGAGGCAGATGTAAATCTGCAAGTGGTGAAAGATTTTGTCGCAGAAGTTGAACAAAATGCACTCGGTGCAGAAGTCATTTCAGGCGTGCGTCCCGATCAGCAATTTATCGAGATCGTCTACAACGAGCTTGTTAAAGTCATGGGCGATGCGAATGTGCCCCTCGCTGAAGCACAAACGGCTCCCACGATCGTACTCATGGCAGGCTTGCAGGGAACCGGGAAAACGACTGCAACCGCAAAACTCGCGCTTCATCTAAGAAAAGAAGAGAAGAAAGCTTTACTCGTTGCAACAGACGTTTACCGACCTGCGGCGATCGACCAATTAATCGCACTTGGTAAGCAAATTAATATCCCTGTCTTTGAAATGGGGAAAGATGCCGATCCCGTCGAGATTGCGCGTCAAGGCGTTGAAAAAGCGAGAACTGATGGCTTTGATGTCGTAATTGTCGATACTGCTGGACGGTTGCAGATCGACGAAACCATGATGGGTGAACTGAAGCGAATCAAAGACACGATCGAACCGCATGAAACCCTGCTGGTCGTCGATGCGATGACAGGTCAAGAAGCTGCGAATTTGACTCGGACGTTTCACGAGCAGATCGGAGTCACAGGTGCGATTTTGACCAAAATGGATGGCGACACTCGCGGGGGTGCAGCGCTTTCGGTGCGGCGAATTTCTGGACAGCCGATCAAATTTATCGGGATTGGCGAAAAAGTCGATGCGTTACAGCCGTTCTATCCTGATCGGATGGCTTCTCGAATTCTCGGAATGGGCGATGTCCTGACGCTGGTTGAAAAAGCCCGCGAAGAAGTAGACATGGCAGAAGCGGAGAAAATGCAGGAGAAGATTCTTTCTGCAAAGTTTGATTTCTCAGACTTCCTCAAACAGACTCGCCTGCTTAAAAACATGGGATCGCTCGGCGGAGTCATGAAGCTGATTCCTGGCATGGGCAAGATGGTGAACGAAGAACAGCTTGCTAAAGGCGAGGAACAACTGAAAAAAGCTGAGGCGATGATCGGTTCCATGACGATCGAGGAACGTAAAGATCCCGATCTGCTGGCAAATTCTCCCAGTCGTCGCAAGCGGATTGCTAAAGGATCAGGTCATTCTGATAAAGAAGTCAGCGAATTGGTGACAAATTTCCAAAGAATGCGATCGCTGATGCAGCAAATGGGTTCAGGTCAAATGGGAATGCCTGGAATGGGTCCAATGGGTGGAATGCCAAATCCATTTGGAGGTGGAAATCCATTTGGTGGCATGGGCGGTGGAATGCGTCCACCACAGCCCGGATTTAGAGGGTACCAAGGCGGCGGTGGAAAGAAGAAAAAAGGCGGCAAGGATAAGAAGAAAAAAGGATTTGGGAATTTGTAGACACTAATTTTTTGTAAATCTTAAATTCCAGAAGCACATGGGGCTTGCATCTTGACCATTATTTCTTGCTTAATCCTCAACATTACGATTCATGTGAATCTAGGATGGGGTGACTCGATCGACGAATTTTCTAGATTCTAAAACTTCTTCGATCTTCTGCAACAGAGCTTCTGGAGTAATGGGCTTCGCCAGATACGCATCAAACCCTGCTGCGATCGCACTGAGTCGATCTTCTGCTTTTGCATTTGCCGTCAGTGCAATTGCTGGAATTCGATGAGGTTGAATGCGTCGAACCTGGCGAATTAGATCATAACCATCCATCTCCGGCATACTAATGTCACTAATGATTAAATCTGGAATCGCATCCTCTAGCTGAGATAGTGCCTCTTGAACAGACGCAGCAAGGCGCACAGTAACTTGCTCAATTTCTAAAATGCACTGCAACAACTCCCGCGCATCCGGCTCATCATCGATCGCTAAAACTTGCAATCCTTTGAGAGAGAGGATTCTATAAGATTCTGGCTTCATTTCAGGTGTAGATTCAAGACAAGAATTGACCTGTGGAAGATTCACAATAAAGGTGGCTCCACAATTTTCACCCTGACTCTGCGCCTCAACTCTACCGTGATGCAGTTCAACGAGATGACGAACGATCGCAAGTCCTAATCCGAGTCCGCCAAAATTGCGCGTGGTACTCCCGTCCTCTTGTCGAAAATGCTCAAACACATACGGCAAGAAGTCTGGATGAATTCCTTTGCCCGTATCTCGAACATTCAGTTGAGCATAATCTGAGCCATGAACTAGCGTCGCATCGGGCTGAGTTTTCCCTGATTTGCTCTCCAGTGAAATCGTAACCTGTCCACCTTCAGGCGTAAACTTCACAGCATTAGTTAGCAGATTTCCGATCACCTGCTGCAATCGAGTCGGGTCGCCATAGATCGGAATTCTGATCCTGGGTGCAGTGACATTCAGTGAGATCGACTTTGCTTCTGCGGAAAGACGAACCAATTCAACCGCAGATTGAATCAGTAAGACAAAATCAAGCTCAATCTTTGTGAGAACGAGCTTGCCTCGCAAAATCCGAGAGACATCTAGTAAATCTTCGATCAATTTGGATTGAAGTTTTGCATTGCGATCGATCGTTTCAAGTGCCTTTTGGGTCGCTGTGGGATCGAGATTTCCGCTTTGTAATAGTTTTGACCAACCAAGAATCGGATTGAGCGGAGTTCTTAGCTCATGAGAAACAATCGCTAAAAACTCATCTTTGAGCCGATTTGCTGTTTCAGCTTGCTCACGCGCGGTTTGCTCTCGTGCTAGTAACTCATCTTTTTCACGATTGGCTTGTTCAAGTCGGGCATTGGTCTGTTCTAAAATTCCGTTCAGGCGAGATCGCGCTTCGTACTCTGCAATTTGCACCTGAGAAATAGCAAGCTTGATTTGAATCTGCGTTTGCTGAGTGATTGCAGTCCCAACTAACAAGCCGATCACACATTGAGTAAATAAGCTGAGTTTATGAACAGTCAACACATCAGATGCGATCGGAAAATTGTCCAGTCCTAAAGCATGAGGATACTTCAAGACATAGCTCAGTAATGTGGCAACGACACAAAGGCTAGCAGTAATTGTCCCTCCAAGAGTGCCAAACCGCAAACTTGCCCAAAGAATTGGAATGAAGTTCAGGAACGCAAACTGCTGAAATGTAAATCCACTCCGACTCGTTTCTGAAACGCTAAGCACTGCGATCGCAAAACTAAAACATAGAATTGCTAGCTTTTCCGCCCGAAGCTGAGACGAATGCGCCGATGGTTGAGGATGAGTCAGCGTTGAAGAACCCTCAATCCACTGCCATCGCTGCAAAATCGGAGTCAAGACCAATAGCGCTACGGGAGTAATGGTCATTGTCCCGATCGCATTGCCTAGCCACCAATACGGAATCGTTGTGACCACTTTTTCCCAAGGTAAGTTTCCCATGAATGCTAAGGTGTAGCTGCCTGAGATAGCAGAACCCATACAAGCAAAAACGGGGGCACTCAAGATAAAGGTGCTGACATCGCGAACCCGATCAAACGTGAGCGATCTCTGGGCAATTTTTCGATAGAGCCACCAAGCGATCAAAGGTTCGACTGCATCCGCTAAGCCTGCCCATTGCGTCCAACCGTGACTTCCCCAGATCGGTGCGATCAGAGTCGAAACCAATCCTGTCATCAGTACAGCAGGCAATCCAAACCATAGGGAGAGCGTAATGGCAACGCCTGACGGTGGAAACCATAAGGAAACGGCGGGTTGAACGCGAAATAATAATGCTGTGTAATGCGAGAGTACAAGCACACTGGCACTCAACAGAAGCGGAACCCAAAAGCGTCTAGAGAACCCCCGATTCATGCTTAGACTCGCTCAAATTGTAGAGAACCAGAGTATCGCAGATCCCCTAAAAAACTCGTGTTCCTTGCGGTAGATTTCTTGAAACCATGAGATCCCGCTCAGGTTGTCCCGACCGTGTTACGATAACTATTCCGGGAAGTGTGGCAATTGTGCCATATCACTTTGTAATTATCAAAAAGGAGTCCTCGGTTCTAGTTATGCTCAAATTGAGATTAAAGCGCTTTGGGAAAAAGCGTGAAGCCAGCTATCGGATTGTGGTTGCTCAGAGTACCAGTCGTCGCGATGGTCGCCCCTTGGCGGAAGTTGGGTTTTATAATCCGCGATCGGATGAAGTCCGGTTGGACGTTCCGAAGATTTTGGATTGGATGAAGAAAGGCGCACAGCCAACGGATACCGTTCGTGATATTCTCTTCAAAAATAATGTACTTGAGCAATTGAAAGCTGAGTAAGTTTTGT
The DNA here is from genome assembly GCA_025454375.1 of Leptolyngbya sp. Prado105. Taxonomy (GTDB): domain Bacteria; phylum Cyanobacteriota; class Cyanobacteriia; order Leptolyngbyales; family Leptolyngbyaceae; genus Leptolyngbya. The sequence continues at coordinate 11,286 of JALOOO010000087.1, forward strand.
GATGTCTGTAACTCCAGATTATGCCGGGTTGATCCGGTTTCTTGTTGAGCCTTTTCTCGAAACGCCTGATGCGCTGAAAGTTGATTGTGAACTGTTATCGAATGGTTCGCGGATTTGGATTCGTTTGGCGTTTGAAGGGACGGATAAAGGACGTGTATTTGGTCGCGGGGGACGAAATGTTCAGGCGATTCGGAGCGCGATCGAGGGCGTTGCGAAGACGGTCGGACAGACGGTGAATCTGGATGTCTACGGGAGCGCTCGAGAAGAGTCGGAAGATCGCCCACCCAGGCGAGATCGTCCGGCAGGGCGACCTACAGCCCCAAGACGCAAAGAAGGTTAGGAACTTCGGCGATCGTGCTTGCATGATCCCAAAAAACAGGAGCTAGAGCTTTGGCTTCTGTTTTTTTTGTGTAATAAAAAGCTCCACTCACCTTTTTTCAAAGTGAGTGGAGTCAACAGTGAAACTCGATCGGATCTTAGCTTTGAGGAACTTTCGCTAAAGTCAACGGCACATCTGACTTCACACCTGGAGCGTAGACTTGAGCCACATAATCCGCAATCATACGATGCGTATTGAATGCAGGACAATTTGTCTTAATCGATGCTTTCATCATCTGTACCCAACCATGCGGAACCCCATTCTCATCCTGCTCGTAGTAGAGCGGAATGATTTGATTTTCTAGCAGGTCATAGAGTGAATCGGAATCGATCTTGTCTTGGAGTGCCTGATCGCTCGTGTGAGCATCTTCTCCGATCGCCCAACCATTCAATGCCTTGCCATTAGCATCGGTGAGGTAGCCTTCACACCACCATCCGTCAAGAACACTGCAATTTAGACCGCCATTGAAGCAGACCTTTTGACCACTCGTTCCAGACGCTTCCAAAGGACGGCGCGGATTGTTTAACCACACATCCACCCCTTGAACTAACTTGCGTGCGGTGTGCATGTCATAGTCTTCGATGAAGGCAACGCGATCGCGCACATTGTGATGGGTCTTACACCATTCCATGATTCGCTGAATAATTCGCTTTCCTTCTTCATCTGCTGGGTGAGCTTTACCCGAGAAAATAATCTGTACGGGCTTCTCATCATTACTGAAGATTTGTAGCGCTTTCTCTACATTTCTCAGGAGCAAATCCCCTCGCTTGTAAGGACTGAAGCGACGCGCAAACCCGATCGTTAAAATTTTCGGATCGAGTAAATGATTTGTCGCTTCGACTTGGCTCCAGTCTTCACCGCGATTTTGTCGCGAATTTCTAACTTTTTGCCGAGTGTGGGCGACGAGACGCTCCTTGAGGATTTGATGTCTCCACCAAATTTCCTCGTCGGGCGCATTGTCGATCTTTGCCCAGGTTTGGGGATCTAGGACTTTTGTTGTCCAGTCTTCGCCCAAATACTGGCTGTACAAGTCTGCCATCATCGCAGAAGTCCAAGTCCCAGCATGAACCCCATTTGTGATATAGCCGATCGGAACATTATCTTCGCTCTTTTCAGGGTAAAGAACCGTCCACATTTTGCGCGAAACTTCGCCATGCAGTTCACTCACGCCATTTGCCGATCGACAGAGCCGCAATGCTAAGACTGTCATCCCAAACGGTTCCCAGGGATCGCCTAAGCGACGTGCGCCCAACGCGAGGAATTGTTCGCGAGACAGTCCCAATTCTCCCCAGTATTTTGCAAAGAAGGAATCCATTAAATCAGCAGAAAAGACATCGTGTCCTGCTGGAACAGGCGTGTGCGTTGTGAAAACGCAGCGATTGCGCACTGATTTTTCGATGTCGTAGAAGGATTTTCCGGTCTTGAGAACTTCTTGCCGACAGACTTCGAGCAGACAGAATGCGGCATGTCCTTCATTCAGATGGTAAACCGCAGGCTCGATTCCCACCGTTTTGAGTGCGCGAACGCCCCCAATTCCCAAAATTACTTCCTGAGCGATGCGAGTTTCCTGATTGCCGCCGTATAGGTGACCTGTGAGCCAACGATCAATCGGGTCATTATCTTCTCGATCGGTATCCATCAAGAACAGGCTGACTCGTCCCACTTGCGCTTTCCAGACTTGCACCTTGACATTGCGATGCCGGACTAGCACTTCAAATACCAAAGGCTGATCATGTTCGTCTTTGAGCAACTGAAGCGGCAAGCGCTCGAAGGGATTGTTAATGTAATAATCTTCCTGCCAACCGCTCTGATTTAGTTTTTGACGGAAGTAGCCCTGACGGTACAGCAAGCCCACCGCAACCAGTGGAACGCCCAAATCTGAAGCAGATTTTAAGTGATCCCCAGCGAGAATGCCCAGACCGCCCGAGTAGATTTGTAGGGATTCATGTAAACCGAACTCGGCGCAGAAATACGCGATCGGATTTTGAGGGGTGATTTGGGGAGCGACATGGCTTGACCAGGTATCGCTTGACTGGATGTATTGAGCGAACTGCTCAGACAGTTTCTTCAGACGCGCCATGTAATTTGGCTCGACCGTCAGTTGGGTTAAGCGATCGAAACTGACCGTTTCGAGCAGCACAATCGGATTGTGTCCGCAACGCTCCCATTCATCGGGATTAATTGCTTGAAACAGCGAAATCATATCTGGAGTCCAGCACCACCAGTAGTTATATGCGATTTCCGCCAAAGGCTTAAGGGCTTGGGGTAAACGCGCACTCAGTCTGTCAGCCGGATTGACAGTTGAAGTATAGGTCATAGGTTTGAAGATCTCTTTGCTTTCGTTAAAACGATAGGAATCAAAGTTCTGGGGCGTTTCTGTAGTCTATCCTGGGTTCCCAAATGCTTTGAGTCTGTTTCTTGTACAGAGCAGAGCGATCGCACTACAAAACGTGCAATCTATGTGTTTTGGATTTTAACCCGTTGAACATCAGACCTGTCTTATCGTTTTTTAGCACTGTTTATCAGGATGTAACGACGAATTACAGATTATCTTCAGGCTCTGGTGAAGGTTGCTGAGCTTGACGTTCGAGATACAAATCTACAAAGTCTTCGGCTGCGGTGGTGTTAATCTCCCGTAGCGCTTTGATCATGTGCGTAACCGCTTCGGCAAGTGGATCGCTGATTTCGTTGACCCACTGGTGAACCGTCGATCGATTGATCCCCATCGTGACCGCCAATCGGTTCTGGCTGATCCCGTAGGTCGAGAGGACATGTCTAAGTGCTTTTCCTGCTTTTCCCATGTTGCAGATCTTGGCAAAGCCAATCGCGTTCGTAAATGGTTGTAATTAGCAACATGTGCTGATTACATAGCCTCTGGCGACGAGATTGATACGGCGAAGGGTTCCTGTACTAATATGAAGAATTGTTGTGAATTAAAGACGGTGTGGGTCATCTAAATAGTTTTCGTTTCTTAGGATACGAAGTAAAAAAAGTTGCTTTAGGAACTTATTGATTTAATTAAACTTAATAATCGAGAGAAGTCGAATGATCAAAAAAAAAAAGACAGATTTGAAGCTGCCTTTTTTGATCAAGATAAATTTTTGCTTAGATAGAAGCCTCTGCGCCTGAAGTCGGTTGAGCGATCGCTTCATGCTCCTGACTCTCAGGTTGCACCCCAGGAATTTCTGCCTGCATTTCCCGCTCCTGGAAAACCAAGCCCGCTAAATGCACGATCGACAACCCCACTGCCGCCAACGACACGACATAGCTATGCAGCGTATACATGTGAGCTACCGTTAAACTTCCTACCATTCCGCCTGTAAGAATTTCGCGCAATGCTGCTCCGATGAATGGAATTGCCTCGATCGTCCCCAATTCGATTTTGAGCCGCCAGAATCCAATCTGATTCCAATTCAAAATTATCGCTGTCCAGCTTAAACCGATCGCACTCAAGGTAAAAAGAATGCCACTTACCCAAGCGGTTAACCAACTGCGACGAAACCGCTCCCCCAAGAACATCACAAAAATTTGAATCAGACCCGCCACAATCACAAGATTTCCGGACAGATTGTGCAGGGTATGCACGAGCCAACCGTAAGGAACCGTTTGATCGATCGCTTGCAGCGAATCGTAAGCTGCCCCTGCTGAAGGCTGATAATAGAACGCAATCAGGATTCCAGAAGTCGCAGCCATCAAGGTTAAAGTCACGATCGCAACGGCTAAAATCGTCGATAACCGTCGCAGAATAAAAGCTGGATTAAGCATGACGCAGAGTCACAAATGTATAGTTCTGTTAATTAAATTGTAACGAAATCCTGCGGGATCGGACAAAATTCTTAATTTTTCTGATTAAAAACTCAAATTTAACGATCAGAATCAGCATTTTTCGATCGCAGCAACTCTATCCGACGCGATAGAATCATTGCCTGAAGCTTTGGAACAGAACATTGCCTACTCTCGGTGTCAACATTGACCATATTGCGACCATTCGCCAAGCTCGCCGCACCGTCGAACCCGATCCCGTCGGAGCAGCAGTTTTAGCAGAACTTGCAGGTGCAGACGGCATTACCGTGCATTTGCGCGAAGATCGTCGTCACATTCAAGATCACGATGTCCGGTTACTCCGTCAAACCGTTCGGACGCATTTGAATTTAGAAATGGCTGCAACCGATGAAATGGTTGCGATCGCGCTAGATATCAAACCCGATTACGTCACGCTCGTTCCTGAAAAACGAGAGGAAGTGACGACCGAGGGCGGACTCGAAGTTGCGGGGCAACTGGCTCACATGACTAATGTTGTGAGTACGTTACAAACTGCTGGAATTCCGGTCAGTTTGTTTATCGATGCGGATCAAGACCAGATCGAAGCCTCAGCAGAGACGGGGGCAAAATTCATTGAACTGCATACGGGTCAATATGCCGGGTCTTACTCAGAAGAGGGACAGGCAAAAGAATTAGAGATTCTGGCGCAGGGATGTGAATTGGCGATCGCTGCCGGGTTGCGAATTAATGCGGGACATGGATTGACCTATTGGAATGTTCATCCGATCGCGCGACTCCCTGGCATGGAAGAATTGAATATTGGACACACAATCATTAGTCGCGCTGTTCTCGTGGGTTTAGAGCGAGCAGTGCGAGAAATGAAACAAGCGATTCGGGGACAGCTTTAGAGTGTGTTTTGCTCTCCCAATGTCCTGACCCTTTTTGAACTTAACACCACAAGCCATGACAACCTACTATTACGTTTTAGCCAGCCAAAAATTCCTGTTAGAAGAAGAACCGATCGAAGAAGTTCTCAAGGAACGCTATCGCGACTATCAAGAAAAGAATCGAGAAATCGACTTCTGGGTGATTAAAGAACCCGCCTTTCTGGAAGCGCCTGAAATGGCAGAAAACAAAGCAAAATGTCCGCGTCCGGCAGTCGCGATCGTCTCGACCAAGAAACAATTTATTACATGGCTCAAGCTGCGATTAGAATATGTCATCACTGGAGAGTACCAGCAGTCGGAAACTATCCCCGAACCCCTGGCATCCCTTGAACCTGTTTCCTAACCCCTGAAATTTCTATGCCCCAGATGTCCTTTCACCCTGTCTTTAAAGCGATCGCTGGACTCACACTTGCATTCAGTGTCATCCCACCCGCTTCTGCCCAACTTGCAAACTGTCAAGCTCCGCGATCAAATGAGTTTATTCTCCTCGTTGTGACGCGCACGCCTGAAGCCCAATCGCGGGTTCGCAGCGTCATTTCGCGCGATGCAGACCTCTCAGTTTGCAATTATTTTGGCGAGACAGTCACGCGCATCGGGGGCTACCAGGATGCGGATACTGCGAATTCTTGGGTCAATTATCTCAATGATACGCTTCGGCTCCAATCCTTTGTCGCTGTGCCTTCAGGCGGACAGGTTGCGGCTCTGCCCCAGGGTAGTCCTCAATCTCAGATTGCTCCTCAAGAGATCGATGTCCGAGGCGATTTGCCGCCTGAGCGCAATCTAGAGCCGCCAAGAGAGATGCTAGCGGCTGTAGGATTTAATCCACAGCCGTTGGGAGAAGGATTTGCAGTGATTGTGAATCACTACAACCGTCCCGAGGTTGCGGCTCAGATGCAGCAAGTTCTGAATCGAAATATTGGATTAGTTTCGTTTGAGCAGCGTCCATTTTTACTTGCGGTTCATACGAGCGATCGCACGATTGCAGATCAGATTATGCAGGCTCTCAACGATCGCGGATTTACTGCCATGCTGGTTAGCAGTCGCCGTTTAACTTTACTCGCTCCAGCCGTTCAGACAGATGCCGCGATCGGGAGACAGTAAAAGCAAAGAACCGTAAGGACTGCAACACGATCGTACAAAGTAACTTTGCACATCAGCAAACCAGGCAGGGCAACACGCCCATTTCAATTGTTCTGTGCATTCCACCACGATCGCATAATCCGGATCTCATCCCAACTGTAAGCATCGCCAATGCGATCGCGAATTTTCGACAGTGAGAAATCATTCGCTTGCTGAATCGCTTCGAGAATCGTGACTTGACGATCTCGCTCAACTAATCGATCGACCTCCACCGGATATTTCATCTCAATGAGTTCCGCAAGATGCGTCATCACCGTACTCAAGCGAATCTTCCGCTCCTCTGCAATATCTGTAGGCTTCATCCCCCGCTCAAACAACTCAAACGTATAAAGCTGCGTATAAGTTGCCTCATTCGCGCTCGGCGCAACGGGAGCAGAATTGAGCTTTGTCACATGACTCTCAATCTTGGTAATGCTCGGCTTTGAAACTGGCTCCAGTTCGATCTGCAAATCATGATCCGATCGAAACTCTCGAATCTCTGCTAAAAACACATCTCCATACTGTGCAAGCTTGCGACTGCCAACCCCTGAGATATTCAGAAAAGCAGAACGAGTTTGAGGCTGCTGCTGTGCCATCAAGCGCAAACTCGCATTCGAGAACACCACATAAGGCGGAACCGACTGCTCATCTGCTAAGCGTTTGCGAAGCTTCTGCAACCGCTCAAACAGTTCTTCAGATTCAGGTGTATCGACCGAGATCGTTTGAGCAATCGTCAGCGCAGGTTTCGGTTTGTCGATCGCGATATTTACTTTCCGCTCTCCTCGCATTACTTCCCAACTCAAATCATTCAATTTGAGAACAGAGTAACCATCGGTTGATTCATCGACTAACCGCTGATGAATCAGCGATCGACCCAGCATTTTCCATTCTTCAGCACTGATATCTTTCCCAATGCCATAGGTACTTAAAGTATCGTGCTGATTGTCCGTGACTCGCTTACTTTTAGACCCCCGCAAAACATCGATCGTATGCACCATTCCGAAAGTGCGCCCTCGCTGAGCAAATCGCGCCACGCAGGAGAGAAATTTCTGCGCTTCAACCGTCCAATCCTCAATTGGCTTCGGAAATCTACAGTTATCACAGTTTCCACAATTGCCCGGAAAATC
>JALOOO010000320.1 GCA_025454375.1 Leptolyngbya sp. Prado105
GCAGAACATTGTGATATTAAGCCGGGGCACACCGTTGCTGTGTGGGGTTGTGGGCCGGTAGGACAGTTTGCAATCAAGAGTGCATTTCTGCTGGGCGCGGAGCGAGTGATTGCGATCGATCGTGTCCCTGAACGGCTTGAAATGGCAAAGAGCTACAGCGGTGCTGAAGTGCTGAACTATGAAGAAGTTGATGTCGGTGAAGCGGTCAAGGAGATGACGGGCGGGCGCGGTCCTGATTCAGTGATTGATGCTGTAGGCTTAGAAGCTCACGGGACGAACATTGATTATTGGATGGATCGAGCGAAGCAAGCCGTTCGACTCGAAACCGATCGACCGACTGCATTGCGGCAGGTCATTGTAGCTTGTAGTAAAGGCGGAACTGTTTCTGTCCCCGGTGTGTATGGAGGCTTTGTAGATAAAGTGCCGATGGGAGCCGCTTTTAATAAAGGGCTAACCTTTAAGATGGGGCAAACCCATGTGCATCGGTATCTTCAGCCGCTGATTGATCGAATTCAACAAGGAGAGATCGATCCCTCGTTTGTCGTGACGCATACCTTGCCTTTAGAGCAAGCGGCTCATGCTTACGAGATCTTTAAGCACAAGAAAGATAACTGTATTAAGGTTGTTTTGAAACCGTAATATTAGCATTGTCGATCGTGCTTTCTAACCCCTGATTGACTGACAAATCTCTTCGGGATTGCGTGTCCCGCCCGCACGTGAACGGCGGGCTACTGGAGGTAACTGTGCTAAAGCACACTTAGAAGAGGTTTCAGCCCACTTGAGTGGGGTTATCTCTGTTAGCCCGCCCTTCAGGCGCGGGCGGAATGACAACGAAGTGAGGAGGCTTTCAGGAGTTTTGTCGGTCGATCGTGCTTTCTAACCCTCAAGTTTGGGGAACAAGATTCTTAGCACGATCGATGCTGCAATTTGTTCAATGCTGAAATCGTAGAAGTATTGTAACCTCGCTCAAAGAACATCAACACTTGTTCAAATTAGTTTACCTACTACGGAGTGTCATTTGACGGGATCAAATTGTCTTTTCACAATATAGGTAAAGCTATAGAGATTTTTAGATCCGATGCGCAAGTCCTATTTCATGCAAGTATTCGCTGGTTTAATCGTCTTGCTGGTCTTGATTGCAGCCCCTCAAACTGCATTTTCTTGTTCGCTATCTGCCTCATTCCATCAAGGCGTTGAAGCATTACAAACAGGGCACTTTGAAGCGGCGATCGCTGCCTTTACAACAACAATCGACGAAAATCCAGCACAGACTTCAGCCTATGCAAATCGATGCTTGGCGCATCTTGAACTCGCGCAGTATGAGGACGCGATCGCAGATTGTACTACTTCACTTAACCCGCCATCAGATCAGCCTGAAGCTCTATTAAATCGAGGACTTGCTTACTATCGCATCGGCAACTATCAAGCCGCGATCGCAGATACGACTCACCTGCTGCATTTTTCGCCAAACGACACTCGTGCTTACTTCAATCGTGCCCTTGCAAAAATGGCGCTACAACAGTATTGGCAAGCTCTCATCGACTACGATCGCGCACTCGCCCAATCGCCTGAAGATCCTGAAACGATCGCCGAGATTCACACCGATCGCGGACTTGCTTACTTTGCATTGCAGCAAGCGCCGAATGCGATCGCGGACTTCACACGAGCGATTCACTTAAACACCCAAGACGCAAGAGCTTACTACAACCGAGGCTGTCTGTATCGCTGGCAGGGCAATTTTGCAGAGGCAATCACAGACTTTACGCAAGCAATCGCACTTCAGCCCAATCATCCCAGCGCCTATCTCGATCGTGGCATTGCTCAAGCTCAGATTGGCAAATCTCATGGAGCAATCTCAGACCTGACTAATGCAGCCGCTTTATTTGAGCAACAAGGACAGATCATTGCCTACCAACAGACCGTCAACTTAATCAAGCAATTACAAATGACAAAACCAACCGCATTGGGGTAGGAACATGAAACCGATGGGGCACAGCAGCCTTGCGCCCCTCGAATTGATCATTTACTTTCTCAGCGCAATCCAGTCTCTAACTGTCGTTGTGCTTCCGCCAAAGCATCGGGTAGCTTACTCGCATCTCGTCCCCCTGCTTGTGCCAAATTTGGGCGACCGCCGCCGCCGCCACCGCAGATTTTCGCGATCGCGCCGACTAACTTTCCTGCCTGCATTCCCTTCTTCACGACGGTCGGACTCAGTGCAGCAACAAAGCTCACCTTCCCAGCCTCCGGAACAGATCCCAAGACGACAGCCCCCTCACCCATCTTTTGCAGCAATTGCTCGGCTGCTTTTTGTAAGGACGCTGGATCAACGCCTTCTAACTGTGCAACTAGTGTTTTGAAATCTCCAACTGTTTTAGCTTCATTCAGAAGTTGATCTGCTTTCGCGATCGCGAGTTGTCCCTTGACTGCTTCTAATTGCTTTTGAGTATTTTTCAGTTCAGTTTGCAAAGCAGTAATGCGATCGGGAATCTCTTCGGGTTTTGATTTAAATCGATCGCTTAAATCTTTCACAACATGCTCTCGAACATTGAGATAGTCCAGCACCGATGCCCCCGAAATTGCTTCAATTCGGCGAATTCCGGCTGCCACCCCTGTTTCGGAAACCAGTTTGAATAGTCCAATTTCGGCGGTGTTCCCCACATGAGTGCCGCCACAAAGTTCCATCGAAACGCCTGGAAAATCAATCACGCGGACTTCATCGCCATACTTCTCACCAAACATTGCGATCGCCCCTTTCGCTTTCGCATCCGCGATCGGCATCACGGCAATCTCAGCCGAGTGACCTTCTGCAATCCAAGTATTGATTTGTTGTTCAATTTGCTGAATTTGCTCAGGAGTTAGAGGCTTGGAATAGTTGAAATCGAATCGAAGCCGATCAAAATCGACAAGCGACCCAGCTTGCGAAATTCCCTCATCGACAACTTTGCGAAGTGCCGCTTGAAGTAAGTGGGTTGCAGAGTGGTTCGCAGCAGCCCGACGACGGCAGGAGAGATCGATTTGAGCGGTTACTTTGTCGCCGACTCGAACTGTTCCCCGCTCGACCCGTCCAAAATGAACAAAGAAAGCGGATTCCTTTTTCACATCTTCGACTCGAATCACGAGATCCGCACCTGAGAGGTAGCCTCGATCGCCAATCTGTCCCCCCGATTCTGCATAAAATGGAGTCTGATTTAGAATCACTTGCACGGCTGTTCCCGCTTCGACTCGATCGACGGGTTCACCCTCGACGAGCAAGAGTTGAATCTCAGCAGAAGTTGAAGGCTGCTTGTAGCCGATAAATTCAGTGCCCTGTAAGTTCTCAGCGAGTGTGTCTAAGGTTCCTTGAACCGTTAAATCAATCGTTTTATGAGCATCTCGACCGCGTTGGCGTTGCGCTTCCATTTCGGCTTCAAAGCCTTTCATATCGACGCTTAAACCTTTTTCGAGTGCGACTTCTTCTGTAAGTTCTACCGGGAAGCCGTAAGTGTCATATAGCTCAAACGCATCCTTCCCAGAGATCTGCTTTGTCTCTCGGTTCAAAATCTCTTCAAGGAGCTTTTCCCCGCGATCGAGCGTTTTACGGAATCGTTCTTCTTCGATTTTTAGCTCCGATTTGACCACGGTTTCTTTCATCCGCACATTCGGATAAGCCGACTCAGAAAGCGCGATCGCACTTTCGGCAACTTCAGCCGTGAAGTCTCGATCGATCCCCATCAATCGCCCTTGGCGCACGACTCGCCGAATCAATCGCCGCAGAATATAGCCCCGTCCTTCATTCGATGCAGTAATGCCGTCAGCGATCATGTGGACGACTGCACGAACATGATCTCCGATGACTTTGAGCGAAACTTTTGTCGATTCGTCAGCAGTTGCGTAATCAATGCCAGCAATCTTTGCTGCCGTTTGGACGATCGGGAAAATCAAATCCGTTTCATAGTTATTCGGCACTTTCTGAAGGATTTGTGCCATCCGCTCCAAACCCATACCCGTATCGATGTTCTTGTTCTGAAGTGGGGTTAGATTGCCATCAATGTCCTGGTTATATTGCATAAAAACCAGGTTGTAGTACTCGATAAATCGCGTGTCATCTTCGAGATCGATCTTGTCATCTCCCTGTTCTGGATGGAAGTCGTAATACAACTCTGAGCAAGGTCCACAGGGCCCGGTCGGCCCTGAATTCCAGAAATTGTCCTTCGCACCCATGCGCTGAATTCGGTGCGCGGGAACTCCCACTTCATCCCGCCAGATTGCAAACGCTTCGTCATCTTCTTCAAACACACTGACGACGATGCGCTCTGGAGGTAGCCCAAATGTTTTAGTAGACAACTCCCACGCCCAAGCGATCGCTTGCGACTTGAAGTAATCCCCAAAGCTGAAATTGCCCAGCATTTCAAAAAAAGTATGATGCCGCGCAGTCCGTCCGACGTTTTCAATATCGTTCGTCCGAATGCACTTCTGTGAAGTCGTTGCGCGAGGAAATTCAGACTTCTGCTGACCCAGAAAAATCGGTTTAAACGGAAGCATTCCGGCGATCGTCAAAAGCACAGTTGGATCTTCAGGCACGAGCGACGCACTAGGGAGGGGCTGATGTCCGCGTTGTGCAAAGAAATCAAGGAACGTTTGCCGAATTTGAGCGCCGCTGAGAGGAGTAGCCATTGAAGTCCAAAAAATTGATAAGTGCGTTATTTATCTTATCTTGCCGCAGGTTGATTAAATTGACTGGCAATTTAGCAAAACTTCCCGTGAAATTAGCGATTGATCGCTATTCATTCTGGCAATATTTAGTTTATAAATGCGCTCTAAACGCATCCTGCCACCAAGGAACCTGCCTCTGCACTTGCGGCTGCTTCCTGCGAATCTCATCCACATTCCAACCTGTAAGACGCGCTAGAGTTTGAGCTTGTGCTTCAAAGCGTTGACGCAGCGATCGCTGATACTTTCTTCCAGCAGGGCAGTTCGTTTCACCCTTAAACGGATGTCGCAGAATATAGCGTCCCTGGAAAGTTTCTTGGTGATTCGTCTCTTGAAACATCAAATCTTCGGGGAACTTATCGCGAGTGTAGCGCACATGCAAGCGGGTAATGAACACATCAGAGCTAATCATTGGGCGACGACGACCGCGAGGCATCACGACTGGCTCAGAACCCTCTAACCAAAAGACTCCCGCTTGCTTCAATTCCTCAGCATTCAGAGGCTCTGCCGAACAGGGATCACAGTTGCTCATATTCCAGGCATATTCGAGAAAAGCAACTTTGCGATCTTCTCGATCGTAGCTTCTCTCAAACATCGATTTATAGAAGTGACTAAACTCATCTTTGACAAAGA
>JALOOO010000321.1 GCA_025454375.1 Leptolyngbya sp. Prado105
CTGACAAGCTTATCGAGTTCCCATTCTTCAGGCGGTAGCTCTGGATTGATATACGCCTCCACAATGTCATCCATCGTGCGCTCAGCGTATTCAATCACTTTCTCTTTCAAGTCTTGCCCTTCAAGGACTCGACGACGCTCTGCGTAGATTGCACGACGCTGATTGTTCATCACTTCGTCGTATTCAAACACCTGCTTCCGAATGTCGTAATAGTAAGTTTCGACCTTCTTCTGAGCGCCTTCGAGCGATCGCGTGAGCATTTTTGACTCGATCGGCATATCTTCTTCGACGCGGAACATATTCATCATGTCTGCCACGCGATCGCCGCCAAAAATCCGCAGCAAATTATCCTGCAAACTCAAGAAGAACTTCGTTGAGCCAGGGTCGCCTTGCCGTCCAGCACGTCCTCGCAACTGGTTATCAATCCGACGCGATTCGTGACGTTCGGTTCCAATGACATGCAGACCGCCCAGTTGGACGACTTCTGCGTGTTCCTTGTCAGTGAGGGCATCATACTCAGCCCGAATCATCTTGTAGACTTTGCGAAGCTCTTGAATCACCAAATCAGCCGTCGGTGCTTTTTCTGCTGCCGTTGCGATCTTGTCTTCAGCTTCGAGTTCTGGCAAACTGCGCTCACCATACTGCTGCACTGCAACATGCACGGCATCTTTCAGCGATTGCTCGGTCTCCGCCGAAAGCTCGACTGGATAGATATCAGATTTTGCTTTCCAGGTCTTGATCTTGGTTGCTAGCCCGAATCCTTGCCCGCCATCTCTCTGATCTTGAGCGAATCCGATCCCTGAAAAGTCGTCATCATCTTCAGGCTCAACAATGCGCGGCATGAAGTATTCGCGAATCTTTAGACGCGCCATGTAGTCTGAGTTTCCACCCAGAATGATGTCGGTTCCGCGCCCTGCCATATTCGTCGCGATCGTCACTTTGCCCTTCCGACCTGCTTGAGCAATGATTTCCGATTCACGTTCTACGTTTTCTGGTTTTGCATTCAGCAAGTTATGCGGCACATTCAATTCTTGCAGCAGTTGAGAGAGCAACTCAGATTTCTCAACGCTGGTTGTTCCGACGAGAACAGGTCGCCCTGTACGGTGCATCTCGTCGCATTCTAGGGCGATCGCGCTCCATTTGCCAGTAATGCCGAGAACATACAGTCCGCTTTCGCCTTCTGGCACCCCTTGACGAATCATCCGATAGATTTCGTAGCTATTCGTCACGGTAATCATGCCAGGATGTTTTGCCTGTCGCAAAATTTCTTTGGCTTGCTCTTGGCTCTGCGGTAACCCTGGGCAAAGATTATGGGCGATGCCTTGCTTATCAAGCAGTTGAGACAGATTGCTTAACGCTTCTAAGTTCATCACCCAGACTAAGACAGGGCGACCCTGCTCAGATTGCTCGGCGGCTTCTCGTGCAAAGACTGTCAGATCACCTGCTTCTGTCTTATAGACCACATCGGATAGGTCAACCCGTCGGCGTTCCCGATTGGTCGGAATTTGTGTCACTTCTAGCTTGTAAATTTTTTCAAGCTCAGCTTCTTCCGTTTTCGCGGTTCCGGTCATTCCGGCAAGCTTGGGATAGAGCAAGAAGAAGTTTTGATAGGTAATCGTTGCCAGTGTTTGCGTTTCGTTTTGGATATCTACCCCTTCTTTGGCTTCGATCGCTTGGTGCAGTCCATCACTCCAACGCCGACCCGGCATCACGCGCCCTGTAAATTCATCTACGATCACGATTTCATCGTTTCGCACAATGTAATTCACATCGTTGATAAAGAGTTCTTTCGCTTTAATCGCGTTAAAAACGTAATGCGCCCAAGGATCATTCGGGTCGAATAGATCTGAAACACCTAAGAGCTTTTCTGCTTCGATAAAGCCTTCATCAGTCAGCAGAATATTGCGCTGTTTCTCATCGACTTCGTAGTGATCGTCGCGTCTTAATGAACGGGCAACCTCTGCCGCCTGCATATATTTCTCAGTCGGACGCTCGACTTGACCAGAAATAATCAAGGGAGTTCGAGCTTCATCGATCAGCACGGAGTCTACTTCATCAATGACGCAGTAGTTGAAGGGGCGCTGCACCACTTCTTCCATCGAAGTTGCCATGTTGTCGCGCAGGTAGTCAAAGCCAAGTTCACTGTTGGTTGCGTAGGTGACATCGCAGGCGTAATTTTTCTGACGCTCGATCGGGGTCATGTTTTGCTGAATCAGTCCTACGCTCAAGCCCAAAAAGCGGTGAACCTGTCCCATCCATTCCGCGTCCCGTTTTGCCAGGTAATCGTTCACGGTAACGACGTGAACGCCTTTACCCGAGAGGGCATTCAAGTAGGCAGGTAAGGTCGAAACGAGCGTTTTTCCTTCGCCTGTTTTCATTTCTGCGATTTGTCCATCGTGTAGCACCATGCCACCGATCAACTGCACATCGAAGTGTCGCATTCCCAAGACGCGCTTCCCAGCTTCCCGCACGACGGCAAAGGCTTCTGGCAAAATGTCGTCAAGAATCTGCTTCTCGTCGTCCAAGTTTTTTGCCTTAGCGAGTCGCTCTCTAAATTCAGTGGTTTTGCCTCTGAGTTCTTCGTCTGAAAGGGGTTCAATCTCTTCTTCTAAAAGATTGACATCATTGACGAGAGGCTTGTATTTTTTGAGCTTACGCGCGTTGGGATCGCCCAGAATGGATTTAAACATGACGGGGGAAAATCAGAGATCACTGAATGTGGGTACTGCTTGGTATCGAGACAAGAAGCGCATCTTGGCACTTCCGTATCAATTCTAATCAAGGGTATTCCAATCCTATCACCCAGAACGAAACCTGAACGGGCAAGGGGATCGGGGGAAAGCCGAACAAACAGGTATTGTAATTCAATTCACTCAATCGGTTCTAAATCTAGATACCGCGAAATGATTTGCTTAATTTGTCGCACCTGCTCTGGCTCTAATTGTCTCAATCGTTTGACGAATCGCCTCTTATCAAAGGTCATTGGCTCAATGCAAATGACATCGCTATTCGCGTTGAGTCCCTTTGTATCAGAAGGGGGGATTGCAACCATTACAGGTGTTGGCGCAGTGGAGGCAAGAGGTAAAACGGTAACTTTACTGCGTTGATTGAGAGCAGTTCCAGAAATCATCACAGCAGGGCGAGTTTATAAACGTTGATACTACTTGATTTGCTACTTTTGGTAGCCTGGTTTAATTTTAAGGCGCATTCTCCCAGTCGGTGCTGAGCTTGCGAAAATTATACTGATTCGTTCCAGGGTGACAAGTAATGCAGGTCGAAAGATTTAGCGGTTTCGGAAGCTCGACTTTGGGGTGGAGAATTTTGAAGGCTTTGGATTCGCTGACGCGGTAGGGGATACGATCGCCTTCGATCGCTTGCCGGGAGAAAGCTCTGAGATAGCGCCAAACGAGCGATCGATTTGGTTCGCCAATTGGATTTAAGGTCGCGCCGTAATGTTGAGGATCTTGCAGCAGATCACGCCAGGTTTGGGTGGGGAAGATCGCAGGCGGAATTCCGATATGACAGGTCGCGCAATTTTCTAAATAAACCTCTTGTCCGAGTTTAAGATTGCCAGCAACGACATCGACGGTTCCAATCTCAGCCGAAGATTTCGGAGTTTCCATCGCTTGAGAAAATCCCCAGCCCAAAATCAGACTCCAAATCAGGAGAATTCCTATTAAAATCACAGGAGATTGCCTGCGGATTCGGCGAGGTTTAGAAAGATTTGACATGCGAAGACCTTTACTGCATTGATCTGATTAGATGCTGACTTGAAACAAGATGAGATTGTTTCTGATCTCGCCCCTTTCACAGAATAGTTTTGAAAGTGACAAATTGGTGACGGTTACTTTTCGCAAGTTTCGATACAACTAAAGTTTCAACCCAGAGTTTAGGACATCAGGATGGATTGCAGTCAAATTCAGTTTTGCGATCGCAAAAGTCAGATCGATCTCCCACAGCTTCAGTCCCTTTTTCAACTTGCAGCCTTTTGGGCAAGCGATCGCAAAGTAGAAGATCTTGCGATCGCGATTAAAAATAGTGATCCTGTAATTTCGGCTTGGGATGGCGATCGTTTGGTTGGATTTGCACGCGCGACTTCGGATGGCATCTATCGCGCCACCATTTGGGATGTGGTGGTGCATCCGGATTATCAAGGGGCAGGATTGGGACGCAAACTGGTTCAGACGGTTCTGAGTCATCCACAGGTGTCGAAGGTAGAGCGACTTTACTTGATGACGACGAATCAGCAGGAATTTTATAAGCGCATTGGATTCGAGGTGAATCAGACGACGACGATGGTGTATTTCAATCAGCCGTTAGTCTTGCCAAATTCTGCGGTTCCGATCGAAGTCGAATGCGACATTGGCTAATTCCAAAACTTCTCGGTTAAAAGAGACTCAATTTCTAAGCTGTATTGCCATTCATTCGGAAATTGAGTTTCAGGATAGTCTTCACGGAGATCTGATAGAGCGGTCTGCCGACAGTTTGAGAAGACCTCTGTAAAATATAGGCTCAGACTGGGGGATTGCTCAAGCAGATCGCTCAGTTGTTGACGTTGCTCTCGAATTGTAATTTCCCATCCCCGGTAATCATTGGGAGAATTTACATAAAGCCGCTTGAGGAGATGACTCAGTAAAACCTTTAAACGGTTTTTTAACTCCCGTCGATCGCGTCTTGCCAACCCTTCAATCTCCTCAATCAAATTCTCAAGATCAATTTCCTCAAACCGTCTCTGTTTGAGCTTTGCCGCAGTCCTATCTAACCAGGCAACGAAGTCTTTCTCGTACAAAGATTTCTGAAGGTTGGTTTGAGCCATTTCGCCTCTCAAAATCGCGTTGCTCTCATTTTAGAACTTTTCTCCAAAGCCAAATTGGAATCGCCCCTCTCCTTGATTATTGATTCCATACCCTGCGCGAATCGTTCCTAGGGGAGACTTTAATCGAATTCCTAGCCCAAATCCAAATCCCGTTCCAGGCAAATCCCGAACCGCTCCAGGTGCGCCAAGGACTGAATTGGCTGAGCCAAGATCAGACGCAAAATCAGCAAACACTGCTCCTCCAATAATGCTGTAAATCGGGAAGCGATACTCCGCCGAAGCTAAAACAAAACTCCGCCCCACGCCAACTTCTCCCACACCATACCCACGAACCGAATTCGGACCACCGAGCGTATAAGCATTGTAAGGAGGCAAATCTCCGATCGTTGTTCCTGCCTGGACATTAAATGCCAAAACTTCTGGCTGCTGCTGCGTCTTCTCTAAGTTGAAGAAATTCACGGGAATAT
>JALOOO010000088.1 GCA_025454375.1 Leptolyngbya sp. Prado105
ATCCCTAATGAACGCATCATTGATTTAACACGGTCATTAGCAAAAACCCTCATCAAATCATCTTCTAATGACAGATAAAAACGCGTCACACCAGGATCACCCTGACGACCAGATCGACCTCGCAGCTGATTATCAATACGGCGTGACTCATGGCGCTCAGAGCCAATAATGTGTAAGCCACCCGCCGCAATCACCTTGGCATGGTTTTCTTCCCACTCACGCTTAAGTTCAGCAATAGTCTGGGGTGTGGCCTCTTCACCCAGCTTTTCAAACCGTAGAACTTCGTTGAAGTCTTGGTCCCGCACCGTGTAAATCTGTTGGGCGTTCTCATAGTTCGTTTTAATAGTGAAGCCCTCAGATTGATAGCGATCTCCCTGCCCAAATTCTTCCAGAACGCTAACTGCTGTTGCGGCAATAGTCTTACGCTCCAAGTCAGCCATTAACGCATCCGCTGAAAACTCTGGCGTTTCTGCGATCGCTTCTTCGGATAATTCTGATTGCGATTGTTCTTCTTGGCGTTGTTCTTTTTCTTGCCGACGTAGCTCTTCCTCAGCTTGTCTACGTTTCATCTCTGCAATCAAGTATTGCAGTAACTCAACTGACGTTTGCCCCATGCTGATAATGCTATTTTCGGCAGCACTGGCACTTCCTTCATTGATAAATAAGTCACTCATTATTGCTACCTCTAAACGGTTTCAAACTCATCCACCGCATCGAATTCCTCGGCTGCGCTTTGCATCAATTCAGCAAGTGTGCTTGCCACTCGATTGTTACTGGTTTGATTCGATTCCCCTTCTTTTGGCGGAGCCGGGATCACTCGGTTTAGCTCAGCTTCTCTAGCACGGATGTCATCCACAGTAATTCCTCGCTTTTTGGTTTTCTTTTTCAAGCGTTTGATCAGCTTTTCAAAGCCCTGCTCTCCGATCGCTCGTTTCTCCATCTCGCTCTTGCCGATGCGGATGCGTAGTTTGAGCGGGATATTGGCTTCTGTTTTGTTTGAGTAAGCTGGGTTAATGAAGATGCAGCTTCCTGAAGGCAGCTTCAAGATTTCATCAGGCGCAATAATCTTCTTCGTCCTGTCTTGATCAGACGTACTCCGGCTATTGCCGCTCTTCCCTGTGGAACGGCTCTTCTGCTTGAAATGCACCTCTTCGTCGCCCAGGTACTTGGAGAAGTATTCGGCTGATTCGTACTCACCTGGATTGAACACAAATTTGGTATTACAGCCCGATAGAATGGCGCGAGATACTTCTTTGCCGTATGCCTTTTCTAACTGAGTCATGTTCTGATAGCCCAGTACCCCACAAAATCCGGCTGAGCGGCTCTCATTGAGCCAGTTCACGAGAGATGGCAATGCGATCGTAGGTAACTCATCTAGAAAAACCGGAAATGGCGTTTCTCGCTTTCTCGCAATGTTTCGCACCACAATCATGTGTAAAACAGTGGCAAGGATCGGACCAATAATGTCGCGCCGATTCTGATCCATTCCGAAAATCAGCATCTGCTTGCCGTCTAGATCAAGCGGAATCGTTGACTCGCCGCATAGACAGGGCAGAATGTCTGGCGAAACAAAGTTTGTGAACATGAGAGAGGCGGTCGCGGCAACACTAGCAGAAGTCTTTTCAGATTGCCGCATCGACATGAACTGCTCCCAACTCACCTTGATCCAGGGGCTAAGGTCAGCAGCCTTGACGCGATCGATTAACTCTGAAGGGTCAATGCTGAGGATTTTCTGACACATGAGAAAATCGGGGTGGTTCGTTTTCTTCGCCAGTTGCAGGACTGCTTTAATAAGCTGATCGCCTGACATCTGGAAGAAGGGATCATCTCCCCCTTTCCCACCGCTCAGGCTGAAGTTTTTATTGAGAACTTTAGCAATCTGACCAGCAGTTTCTGCATCTTCAGGGGATTTCATGAAGTCGAGTAGATTACAAGATTCCGTTCCTTCAAATCCTGGAGCAAAAATTCTTACGTCATAGCCCTTCTTTCGAGCATAGGCAGCATGAACCTCTGCTTGCCCACCAGGGAATTTGAAATCGTAGACCAGCAGTGGAAAGCCCTGATCAATCACAGATCGAATCATCGGATCAATGACAGAGAAAGTTTTACCGCTACCGGGGGCACCACAAACGGCTGTTCCCCGCTGCCCATCTGGAATGAGCAGGGTTGAGGGTTTCAGCTTAATTTTGAACTGCTTAACTACCTTGCCCTTCTTCACAGGCTGAGGAAGAGGGGTGATCGTGGGAGCATTCACCCACGTTGTTAAACCATCGCGCCGCCGCTCATTGATTTGTTGAAAAGCAGTTTTTCGAGCTGCTTGCTTCTCAACAGCACCTGACCATCTTGCAGTTGCTAGTTTTCCTTTTTTATCGCTTTCGCGAAGGAGCCACCAAGCCGCAGCGCCACTGCCTGCCAGCATGAGCAATGTTGGCAGATTCCAGTACTGTTTTTTGTAAGACTCCGCCCACCGGGGTACCTTGACATCTGGGAGAGCGCCAAAGCTACTCTCTGACGCATGGGCTGGAAGCATCATGCTCAAGGATGCAAGGAATGCAGTGATGCTCATTAGAACTTTTGTTGAAACCAGTGAAGGCATAGATTAAAGCAATGAAGAGAATTTTGATTGTTGGAATATTGGCTTTGGGACTACTACCCAGTCGTGCGATCGCAGCGCAGTCTGCGGTGCAATTGCCCCAAGGAAACGCAGGGTGGAGCATTAACGACGAATTAAGTGGATCGGTCAAATACGACAAATTTGGAGCAACAATCGTATTGGAGAAAATCACTGGCTACGATCGCAATGGCAATCCCCAGCAACGAGTTGTTCAACGCATGAGGCTGGCTTTCAACCCTTGGCTTAACGAGGTGATTGGAAGAAGATGCTACGTCAATGGGCAACCTGATTCCTCGATCGTCGCCCTGGCTAAAAGCAATCCTGATTCCCGCGTTAAAGTACTCACTCAAATTCTTCAGGCTTGGAGAGCAACTGAGGGTGGATTCCGTCAAATCGATGCTTCTCAAGTAAGCTGCGATAATCGGGTTCACCCGCCCTCAGAACTCGACGATCGCTAAGAATCAAACTGGTAAGGCGTTAGCGTTTCCAGAATTCTTGCTTCGGCTGGAATTTGATAGCCTAATTTCTGCAATGCCCAGGCATCTTCTGGTGCTAACCAAGTCGGTTCAGGACTGGTTGGCACCTTGGCATCCTCATCTACTGTTTCAACCTTCAGGAGAGCTTTGATCCAAGCTTTTCCATTGGGGTGCATCAGTAGGTGAGAAAATTTTTGGAACGCGATCGCGTTCGCCAGATCCACAGGCATGTAAGCAGTCAGCGTGACATTCATCGCATTCTGACCGATGTAGTCAAAGCATTTTCCTTGGGTATCCACACCAATCAGGGTTTGCCAGGGTACATCGCTCTCACCTTCCCAAGGAGACAGGACATCTAGCAAATAAAATTCCTTCATCGGGCGCTTGCCTGTCACTTGGGGATTGGGATTGTCCACCCGTCCAGCTACGTCAAATTCGTATTGTCCGAGCCAGGATGGACTTGGAGGAAGACAGGCTTTCAGAACTTCAGGCACAGGTGATCGTTGGGCTGCATTGGTCAAATAGGAAGTTCCAGCAATCAATAAGGTTGCAGTCGCGATCGCGATCAGGATGTAGGTAAGTAATCGTTTCATGGTCCAAATAAATCTTGAGGTTTGGGTGGATTGTGCAGGTTCGGCGATGCCCATCGGTATCGTTCTGGATCAACCTGACCACGGTTCATGCCTGGAGCCGTCTTGATTTCTAAATGCTCATGAATGCCGTAGCTCAGCATTTTCTCGCCAGTTCCGCCCTCAATACCAATTACATCTCCTCGCTTCACTTTCTGGTTAGGGCGAACTTTAATTTGATAAAGGTGAGCGTGAACAGTCCAAACCCCTTGTTTCGGTAGCTTTAACTCGACATAGTTACCGTAGCCACCACAGGGCATTTCACAAACATCTTCCACGACCCCATCATCTGGTGCAACCACCTTCGCGCCCGCAGTAGGTCTGTTGGCATTGCCCGCTGCCGCTGCATTTTTAGATTGATGGTCGATTCCGTTATGTCTGGGTCGGCGACGGCGAAATCGGCTGTAGACTCCGATCGCACTTTGATCAGGTAAAGGATTGAGCAACGGGCAGGTTCCTTTATCGACGCACTGAGCAGGGGGCGCAACAGGTTTTCTAGGAGACTGAGGAGCTAATGCAACTTGCTCCGGCTCTGGAACATCAGGCGGAGGAATGAACCCATCAGAGACATCTCCAGCCACATATTTACCAGGAGGAACAAACGCAATGAGTGATTCTTCGCGGATTTTGCCAATTGGAATACCGGAAGGGGTTGGGAATACCCAAGGTGTACAGGAGCGTCCCACAAAAGGAATTCGACGACAGAAAGCGAAGCTTAGGGATACATCTGCTGTTCCTGTACTTTGATTGATGTTAGTGAGCAAAACTCGTGCCGCAGATCCGAAAGGATGGTTTCCAGGTGGTCCTTTACAGCTCCAAGGTTTACAGAGAATGCCAAATCCATCGGGAACCCGTTGTCCCTTCGCATCTATCCAAGCGGCACCATGAAACTCAGGCTCACCGGGAGTCGCAATTTCAAAGTGAGGGCAAGAATTCCCTTCGCATCGTGCGCCATTTTGCACCATATTTCTGCTGGTAATCCCACCAGAGACAATCCGAACTCGTTGCTGTTCGCGATCGCCAGCACCAGGCGTACCCAGTGAAATATCCGCAACTCCAGTCCGAATCCCTGGAAGCAGGCGCATGGGACTGGGCATTTGGCTCAAGGAAAGATTCGCAATGTTTAGATCTCCAAAACTGCTAAGGGGGAGATTTTCAACATCTGCGATCTGACCAATTTCGATTTTGTCGATTCCTGGAATAGATTCTGGAACATTAAACAGACTCAGGCGTTCCGGCGAAATTCCCATTACCGCAGTCTTCGCGAAATCAGGTAGAGCATCACTAATCTGCTGAACCGTTGCATTGCCAAACAACTGCCCTAATTCCGGTGGCACCTCTAATGGCAATCCTTGAGGAAGCTCAATACCCTCTGGAAGCTGACTCAGATCAGGAATTCCACCCGCAAAAATTTGCCCGATTTGCTCCTGTCCTAGAATGCCTTGAAAGATGCCGCTCGTAATTTCTTGAAGCGATCCAGTAATTCGGTCAGAACCTAGTAAAGTGCCGAGTTCAGTAAGTTCTGAAAGCTTGCCATCTTTGATTTTTTCATAGATGTTTTGCAGAGCCAATTCTTTGAGTAAAGGCACCTCTGCAAGCTTCATCTCTCCCAGATTTAGCCCCTGAGCATTGAGCAGTTTCTCCGGGGTGAGATTAGAGAAAAAGCCCGAAATTTGATTAATGCCTAATTGAGATAGATCAACATTCGTCAAATTCGCGATCGCGCTCAAGCTGGCATCGGGTAGACCCAGCATCTCGAAGTTACCGACCTTGAATAAATCTTGTGGATTGAGCGTGTCGCCTATCTTGAAGTCGCTTGGTAATGGCGCACCGAGCGCAGCAAGCTGTTGCTGAATATCTTCAGTCAGCGTTACCTGTGGGAAATCTTTGATCGGGATCTGAGGGACTCTTGCCAGGTCATCAATCACCGAACCTGTCATTCCTGGAAATGAAGAGATGGTTGCTGCTTGCGCTGGAAATGGGATGGCAAGATTGAGAAAAACGAAGAAAACAGCTACCACAAAGTAGCTCAGTCTTCTCATTAAGATTAAGCACATGGCACTATTTGAGAATGGAATTAATTAAGAATTTGATTTACAACTTGCATTGGCACTTTCACTTGTTGAGCCGCCGCGTCTAGCGTTGCTCCTTGCTTGAGCAACTTCAACATTCCTTGCAATCGTGCTGCTAGAGGTGTGTTTGGAACCACTAGCTGTTGAGCTTGAGCTTGAGCGAGGGCTTGCTCAAATCGCTGTGCCAAGTCTCCTGATGCAGCAGTTGAGGTTGATGGCAGAGGCTTGGATGCTCCAGAAGTGCGACTTGAATTGGAAACAGGAAGCAGCTTTAATGGCTGTCTCTGAGGCAGTTGAGCGTCTGGAACAACCTCAACTGTACTGTAATCTGTCTTGCTGCCCAGAAGCAGCCGAAATTGATACAGCTTTCGTTGATTAGCACGATCGACAGTTACCACAGTTAATGGAACTTGGCGCGTATTTCGAGCATCCTTCGGAAGTCGCAAACCTAGATCCAAAGGTTCTGATAGTTGCCGTAGGTAAACGATCGTAGCGCCGCTAGTCGTCCTCCCTTGAGACGTTGGCGCATTTCCTGACTGTCCTACCGGGGCGAGAGGGCTATCAAAATCTACCACTACCCGCGATGGGTCTCCAACTCGAACCTGCTGAATTAGTTCTCCAGTTTTGATGAAGCTGAGAGTCAAGCCCCAAGTCGGTGAAACATCTAGCGTCGGAACGGCACTACCTCCGATTCCCTGACTCATGGATGCAGAAATCTGGCGGAATGCCATCGCATGAACAGGGTTTGCGATCGCAGTACTCGAAGCGATCAAGATTCCGCTGAGAGAACCAACTAACAAACGATTCATGTCCATGCCCCCTAAAACGTAATGGATTGGTTCACGAACACCCGAACTGAACGACCAGCACGAATCTGATACACCTGTGGGGCATTGAGAATTCGATCAATCGCTTCTTCGTTGCGTTGAGTGAGAGTATCTGATAGCTTCTCAAACCCTCCTTGCAGCACCGCTCCAAGTAAGTTAGGGTTTTGCCGAGAGCTACTGCTCGTCACCGAGGTAATTCCGCCACCAGAAACAGAGGTTGAAGTAGAGCTTCGTGGTTCATTCAGAACTTTGCCGATTTGTCCTAACGCTCCTGCAAAAATAACCGCTGCATCATTTTTGGCAATCCGTCCCCGTCGATCAAAGTAGTCCTCACCAACAAGCAATCCGCCACTATCATCTCGAATCACGATCGCGCCAGGTGGGGGAGCAAATTCTGCACCATTGATAATGACTGCAATCACATCCAGATCGATCAAGCCAAAGCTAGAAGAAGCTGTTTTAGTCGTGACAACAAACTGCGTCCCCGCAGGGAAAGCAACCTGATTATTGCCATCGAGCATGGGTTCATCAGATTGAATCAAGAATCTGGCTCCTGACACATTTTCCTTACCTGCCCAGAGAATCGGAGTAACTGTGGTAGCTTTTGTAGAGCTACCCACGAGCAAGGCTCTGATTGGTTGTCTAGGGGTGGTTTGGGTATTGAGTCCAGCCTGTTCATAAACTGCACGAACATTACTGCCTTGAAAGTACTGCGATAAGGGTGGTGGTGAACTTGAGGGTGCAGATGCCACGAGGGTCGTAGACTCCGACGGTCTGGAGGGACGGCGGGACGGCTGCGGTGAAGAAGTTGAGCTAGGCTCTGTTATCTCAGACGCATCCGATCGAGAAGAATTGTTGGCAGCTACCATCGTTGCTGCTCCAAAACCTGGTGTGACGGTTCCAAATCGTCCCAAGGCTGATAGGCGCTGCCATTCCATTGCTTGATCAACTGGGGATTTTTCAGCACTGGCACCTGGAGAAGGCAACGATCTCGCCTGAATCATTGGTGCAGCGATCGTAGGTTGGCGCTGCACTGAAGATCGAAGAACGGGTTCAGGACGGGTCAAGGGTTGCGATCGGACAACGGGAGCTGAGCCAGAATTAGCAGAACGAGCCGTCACAAGCCTTGAGGGTTGTTTCTTCGCGTCTTGCTCAGATGCCTTTTTCTTGTCCTTCTCTGAGCCGATTCCTTTGTTCTTGCCATCTCTCTCATCTGTTGTCTCTGAAAAAGCATCCCGCTGTTTTGCAAGAGCGAGTTCTGCTTTTGCTTCAGACTCAGATTGTCGAGTTGCCTCCAAAACTGCTTTAGTTGGATTAACGGCTTGCTCTTGCTGCGGTTTGTCTTTAAGGCGAGAAGCTTGATTCTTGGGCATTACTCCTCTGTAGAAGGTCATCACTCCGACAATTAGCAGCAGACTGCCTCCGGCAACCAGAGCCGCTTTCGCATAACCGCTGTTATGGAGACCGACTTTAGAACGATTCTGCTCTGGATTGATTTCGTCATCATCAAATTCATCGTCTTCCTCGTCCTCTAAATCCACGTCAGATGCAACAGTTTCAGGGTCTGGCTTTGGTGCAACCGGATCATTTTTAGAAAACTCTAACCCCATCACATTCGCTAGTTCTTCTAGTGATGGTTCTGATGTTGATGATTTTATATCTTTAGTTTGAGTCATCGCTGCTTGCCCTATTCTTGATTCTTGTTGTTTCGCTTCTTCTGAGGCTTGTCAGACTTCTCTTCGGAAACAGATAGTTTGCTAGAAGTAGAACTGCCTTCAAGGTCTTTCATTGCAACAATTTCCAGCCCTGCTTGACGAATGTTGTAAATTGCAGACTCGAAGGGGCTTGAAAACTTTCCGCCTTCAGGCAAGGGAGGGGTATCAACAGCCTTGACGATGACTTCTTTGTTGAATGGAATGCGAGTAGTCTCTCCAGTGCCGACTGTTGATTGAACGAGTGTTCCGACGACTAAAATTTTCCATCTTCCATCCTTTTTGTCACCCATCAATTCAGGAACCGTCACGGCTTCAAAAACTAGAGCAGTCGTGATTTGTCCTGTAAAAACTCCATCTGGAGTCATTTCAGCGACAAGTTTCACAAGCTCATCTCGAAACTTTTCAGAGAATGTAAAACTAGCTTGAAATGCAGATGTAGTCATGAGTTTCTCGCCTCGTTCTACTTTCACCTTGATACCGGGATCAGTTGCTAGCGATGCGTTACCATTTGCATCAACTTGAGGTGGAAGACTATTGGACCAGGACATCAACAGAATGAGGGAGTCGGTGACAAATCTTTGAACCACTTCTAGAGAGCGCTCTTTGTTGCCCATCATTCCAACTTTGATCGCCTGCCCATTAGATAGTTGAACTAAGGTAGGAGCAGGCTTGTTCGCAATGCCAAAGTAACCAAGCATCAGTAGGAACTGAAAAAATAGAGAGATGCCACCAACAACAAGACTGGCAAGTGCGACAAATGCGACGAAATCTTTGCCGCCTTTTTCTGCTCGTAATCGAGTAATCTTGCTGGGCTTTATAGTATCAACCATTCAGAAACTCCTTGTTACTCATCGTCAGGGTTTTAGAGAATTTAAGCGGGTGGGGTTCCATTGCTGGAGGAAGGTGACTGGGCTGGGATAGTCGGTGCGGTGTATAGGCTTATGCCGAGATTGACTCCAGTAGAAGCAATGAAACTAGCAGCAGCAAGGATGCCGTTAAAAATTGCAATTCCGCCTCCTGCGGATAGCCCTAGCGCAAGAATCGGCGACAGCAGCCCGATTGCGATCGCGTTCCCCAACGTATCGTTCGCAGTTCCTGCTTGAATCACTGCCGTTGCAACCAGACCCGTGATAACGTTCAGGGACATTTTGCAAATTCCTAAACTCCAAAATGCGGTTAGCCAAGCATAAATAGGCTTTGCACCAATCGGGAGAAAAGAAGCACCCACTGCGATCGGACCCATGAGCGCCGTCAAAATCATGCTGACCTCGATCGCATATTGAAACGCTCCTTGAAAAGCAATCATGACTGCCTCGATCGCCATCATGATTGGTGAAAGCGCCGTTCGGAAAGCTGCCGATGCCGCATTTCCTAATGTGCCTGCTGGATCGCTGAACAGTTCTTGAACACTGCGCTGTAAGTCACTGAACAGATTGCCGCCGGAGTCACTGTTTGCCTGATAACGCTGAAGAGCTGCTTCAGCAATTTCTTTATTCTCTTGGAGACACTGTTCGAGTTTTTCGTTATTTGTGATGCCGTCACACTGAGCGCGTAGCTTAGAAATGAGCGTTTGAGCAGAGGAGTAGTTCGACAAGGTAGAAAGCGATCGCTGTAAATCAACTCCCGCACCAACGCTTTGAATCACGTCTTGGTTAACGTTATTGATCAGATCCTTCATCCCCAGTGTGAACTGGCTCAAATTGGCACCGCCATTCGATAACATCACAATGACAATGATGGGAAAGATTAGTTCTGTTGCAGCAGGACGTAACCCTCCTTCTTCCATCTGACGGTACAAGTTGAAACACCAGAAACCAATACAAAAGATTGCAATTAAAACACCAACATTATTGATGGTCTGGTACAATGTTCCAGTCAATGCCTGTTGCCAAACTGTTTCCAGAGCCGTCGAAACTGCCTCAGAAACCGAAGCCCCAGCATTTGCACTAAACCCACCATCGTTTGTATTGAATGGATCTGGAATTCGAGCAATCCAATAGTCAATCATAGTGTGTATCTGCTTTGAGAAATTGGGACAAAGGATCGCTTTGTCCCAAGCTACAAGGGTAAAAATCGACAGGGATGTTATCTCATCAACCGAAATCCAGAAGAATTGATCTTCAACAACTGGTTTCCTTCAGCCTGCCTTGCGATCAAATCGGCTTGGCGTTGCCCCCGAATCTGCTCGTTCATTTCCGATAGAGTCAGAGCATTCGCAGCCCCCTGCTGTTTCAGGGTTTCAAGTGAGCTTGATTGATTCGCTGCAATCTGAACCTGTGCAGCTTGCAGCCGTGCAAGACTAGCATTCTGTCCAGAGTTGTTCGCTAACTGTCCAGAGAGTGTTCCAAGCTGTCCAGCGTTTCCACTCAACTGCTGAGATAAACGAGCCAAGATTGAGCCTTGCCCGCCATTTTGAAGAGCAATGAGTTTGAGGATGTCCTGTGATGAAGTGCGAGACTGAGCTTGATTTCCAAGCTGATCGACTTCTTGAGCATCCTGCGTGGACTCTTGCCCTGCACGATCTGATTCTTGAGCAGATCGTTGAGCATTCTGCGCTGCTTCCGAATCAGCACGGGTCACAGCAAATGCCCCTTCCGCCAGAGTCTGAGAATCTGCTGCGGTCTGAATAATACCTTCCAGATTCTCTTTGCTTTGGCGCTGTCCCTCCTTGCTCAAAGTAGTTTGAGCCACCGAGCGGCTGACGATCGTTGCTGTTGTGCCCTGATTTTTCACAACAGTTGGCATATCGTTGTTCCCTCGCGCTTGAGGAGACTCGATCGCTTGCTTGCCTTCATCAGGATCAATTACCCCCAGTTCTCCAGCAATTCGAGCAATCTCTTCCTGAGCAACACCAAGCTGAGATTGCAAGTAAGCAAGAAGTTCTTGAGGCTTAGCAGAAATCTGTCCCAGAAAGTCCTGAACCTGCTGCAGCAGCGATCCTAAAGAGAATCCGCTGCCCTGAGATTGCTGACTCGCGAATGCAGCCTGCCCTGACACCGCCAGTAATGAAACCGTCAGTGCTAGAGTGGTTAACTTTCGCTTTGTGTTCTGTTTCATAGAATTCAAATCCCTTAAATTGAGATGGAGATTTCTCCGGCATTGCTACCGAAGCCTTAACCAGCCGAAACAAGATGCTCAATTCCATCAACGCTTTCATCTGCAATAGCATCATCATTTGCTAAACGAGATGGAAGGTTCGGCTGAGACTCACCGTTAGGTAATCGAATCGGACGACTTTCACGCAGAGATGCTGCTAACTCTTCCGCAAATGCCACCAATCCCTTGTAGGAATCACGGTAGTAGTCCATGAATGCTCTCCGTGCCGCAGTCTCGTGAGGATTGTTCGCGACGACTGCTAAGAGAATTGGAGGGCTGTAGTAGCGCACGAAAGTATAGGTACTTTGCTCGTCTAGTAACCATTGGCTATACATTCCTTCTTTAGCTGGATAGAAGTTCTTGCCAGCATTCCGAGCAATAATGCTCGGCTCTACCTTGAGAATGTCAATGAAGGATTGCTGCGCCACAGGTTGAATCCGACCGATCAGGCGAGTCGAAATATTTTGAATGATTTTTGCGCCAGCTTTAGAAGTTGCTAGGGTATTGGGATCTTGCGCCGCGAGTAAGACTCGAATCCCTGCCTTTGCACCGTTCGCCGTTAGTCTGGCAACGAGTTGCCCAATTTCCTGCCACTCTAACAGGATGGAAAACTCGTCAATGAAGAAGATACTTACTTGGTGAGACAGAGTGCGCCGCAGCGCCGCTGAGTAGGCAGCAAGTGCCAAAATCGAAGCATCATCCCCATCGCTCGAGCCGCGCAGAGCAAACACAAGTAGTCCAGCTTCTGTATCAAAGGTCGAGGGACGTGCGATCGCACGTCCAACCCGTGACGAAATCCAAAACCTGAGCTGCCGTTTAATCTGGTTAACGGCTTGAGTCGTATTCTGGTCATGCAGAACTTGAGAGGGTAGATCGCTCAACCCTTTTTCCTCAAAGAAAGCAAGAAAATCAACCAGCGTAGGCGTGTTCTCCCACTCCGGCGTGTTCATCCCTGCTTTCTGAGCCGCCTCGTATCGAGCCACAATTTCGGGTTCGTTGAAGAAGGCATCGATCGCAGGAACTAGGACTGCTCTCATGGCTTGCTTCAACATACGATCGGCAGTGGTTTGAGCCTCACCTGAGCCAAAACACATAATCATTAGTGCCGAAGCCAAGAACTCTTTGTAATCGACCATCCGCTCTTCGCGCTCTTTGGGATCGAACGCTGACAGGTCTGGTAGTTCTAGCAGGTTGTTGGCTTCCTTACCAATGTCAAAGTAAGCGCCACCAACGTAATTTGTGAAGTCCCGGAAAGTAGAAGCAGCGTCAGAGGGCGGAAAGTCCATCACAATCACAGGAATACCTTGCGCCAAGGCGTGGAGCAGCATTCCAGAGACCATGACAGATTTTCCGGCACGAGTAGTCGCAAATAGAGCAATATTGCGATGCTGTTGATACAGGTCAAGATGAATTGGAACACCGCCTTCATCCGCGATTAGCTCTAGACCCACCTTATCGACAGGGCACGGCTGCACAAGGCTCATAAATCCTGGAGCCTCCCCGGTCAAATAAATCAATCGTCGATCGAAGGGAGTGACCAGCAGTTTTTCCCAGGTAGTCGGCAACGTTTGTAACCAGATTTTCCAGGCGTACTCCATTTCACGATCGACCCAGGCAGGACGACGAAAACAGTTTTGCAAATAACGACAGGCGGAATCGAGTTGCTCCGGCGTTTTTCGATGTACCAGAAAGACGACAGCTACATTGAGAGGTAATGCACCTTCGTACAGGGCTTCCTGAGCCGCGATCGCTTTGCGCTGTCGAACCGCTGCGCCAACGTCGATCGCTGCATTCTTTGCTGACATATTCTGAGCCGCGATCGTTTGACGAGTCACTCGGCTCATGTTCTCTTTGATGATGGCTTCGTTAGCGCGAGTTAACTGGCAGATACACTCGGTATCCGTGATCGCATCTCGTGCAAAAATTTCCCAAAGGTAGCGCAATTCAGCATTCTTGTTTGCCCATCCCCCTGGCTTGTCCATAAAGACCAGAGGGGCAACATAGTGATCCTTGACGTGAATAAAAGCGCGATCAGCGAAAGGAACGCAGTTGACATCTGGGAAAAGATGGCTTGTGAAATGGACATCAGAATGGGTGACTTCTTCAATATCTTCGCCGTTGAAAATCGTTAACTGAGGAAGTCTTGGACAGTCTTTTGTGTTGAAGCGTTCCCATAATGCTTCCCACAACTCGTGTTCCGTCATCGGTTCAACCAATAATCCCATTTTGGTTGCTAAAAGTTGCTCCCAACGAATAAAGCCATCGGTAAATGCTTTATCGAGAACTTCTTCGTATTTCGCCTGTTGAATCGCGACTTCAGTTCCAGCAAATCTATTCCAATAGCCTTCTGCCTTTGCTAGTGTTTTCTCGATCCAATCCCCTGCCTTTGCTGTCTCTGCATTGACGGTATAGGAAACGTAAAACCGCAAAAATTTAGGTTTCCGTAGCCCAGCTTGTGTCAGTTCACTAACTCGCTTCTTCTCAGCTAGTAGTAAAAATTGAAGAGGACGATTATCCGTCTTCATTGCCAGATCTGACAGATGCTTTTGACGAGAATAATCGCTAGAAAAGGAGCCGAAGTGGATCGTAAATTTTTCACCAGGCGGTAAGTCTTTGAGACCATTCTCGATCGCATCGAAAATCGGATCAATCTGCTCCGGCTTCAACGTGGCATGAATGCCCTTTGTCCGAAAGCCAAAGACGAACTGGAAATTTTCACTCTTTTCACCGCCTTGACGTAGCAAGTAGGCGGCGGTCGTTCGTCCGCGCATCTGGAACTTCACGATCGCCTCGCAAGGAATCTCATTCTCAAAGGGCAACAGCGTTAATTTCTCCTTGCCATTATCAACCTTCTTTCGCTTTTGCTTACGCAACAATTTCATGGGAAACCTTTAATGATGTCGAGAGGGTCATTAATCCGATGGAACAGTACAAACAATTCTCTAGCTATGAGAGATGGAGGCAGTAGAAACCTGTACGGGAGCGTTCTCCTAGATTGAAGTCAGAAATAACGCTGCTACTGTTGACTTCCCGCTGCGCGTTACACCGAACGGGACAGAAGACTGAGCAGGAATACTGCTATTTGCAGCGTCCGTTGTAGAAGCCTTATCGAGAACTTTTTTGTTGATAGTCATCTTTAGACTCCCTTTCTGACAGGTTCAGAGCTAACAATCAATTCATATTTAGGTAGTCGTTTCTTCCAGAGCGTCGAGGCATCGGGCGATAACGGACGTGCCCTCGGCTCCAGCGATTTGGGACAGGGAGAAACTTAGATAAAAAACGGTAGGGACGTGAGCCTGTTAAGATCCACCAAGTTCCACATCCCCAAAGCGTTAATCCGATCGTCCATTCCCAACCCACGTTGACGACACCTTTTGTAGAAATTAGAACGACGAGCGCGATCGCGCCCCACGGAAGGAGAAGATCTGCTGGAATCGGACCAAAACTAGGTCTTGCGCCCAGCAATGGGTTAATTTGCCGAAATTGTGGTTCTGACATTAGTTGAGACAGAAATTTAGAGGATTCCTGCGACTGCAATTACAACTCCTACAGACTCAGGTAATGAGCAACACTGCTTCTTACTAGCAGGAGTTGTAATTGTCGCGAATTGACATTGTTTAGCCGTTACACGCCAGTAATTGCGCCTACCAGAACATCTCCCAGAACTCCAATAATCACGATGATAAATGGAGTTTTTGCAAGGTCTTTCCACTCCTCACCTTGTCGAGCTGCGTTGATCACTTGAACAAGGGCAAAGATCAGGTACATCACAAATAGCGCCCGAATGGTGTTCATCACGATCGTAACGATCTCAGGTTCAATCCCATCGAAGCTATTGAGGAACTCTTCAGCCCGATTGAAGAACTGAGCATGAGCAGGATCGACCCAGGACAACCCTAAAACGGTTCCACCGAGTAATCCAGCGATCGCGCCTGTCACCATTACAGGGTTCAAGCGCAAGCGCAATAGCAAGCTGCGATATTGGTTCTGCAAAGCGAGAAGCGCCATTGGATTACTGTAAACCCAGGCAAATGCAAACATCAGCGAAAGGAATCCTTGTCCAAATCCTAAACAGACACAAGCACTGATCAAGTAAAGTGCTGACAGCGTTCGGGTTTGAAAAGCCGCGATCCAAGACGTTCGACGAGCGGAAATCATTGCAGGACGAGAATGCTGACAATCCATATTTTTGGGATAGTAGGTCATAGTTGTTGCCTTATTGCAGGGTGCAAATTGCTGTCAAAAATTCTGATGTTTCAAAGCTTGGGGGCTTCCGAACCAAGTTCTCTTCGCGTCAATGGGGCGATACACGGAAGAACGTAGAACTAGATATAACAAACCTATTTCAATTTTTAGGGTATTTCTACGTAACTTTACGGTTTCTTCAATTTTTTAGGGTTAGGATTTTTCACATTCACCCTAAAAAATTTATCGACAAGGATGGCAATTTCAATTTCACCGTCAGCCAAACCAAGAGATCGGAGACGATGGCTACACTGTGTCAGCCGAGCCATATTAGCTGGAATCGTTGTAAGTATCTTGGTTCGTGTTACTAACGCTTCGACTCAGACAGCACAAGTACTGCCAGTAACAGCACAGGTTCAGATTGGACAGCAAACGATCGCGCTAGAGGTTGCAAAAACACCAGAGCAGCGATCGCGAGGTTTGATGTATCGGACAGAGCTTGCATCGAATCGCGGCATGTTGTTTTTATTTGAGACAACTGAGCCGCTAAGTTTTTGGATGAAAAACACGCTCATTCCGCTCGACATCGTGTTTCTTAAAGATGGAGAAGTCAAGCAAATTGCAACGGCTAGTCCATGCCATAAAAGCCCATGCCCGCTTTACAGTTCAAAAGCTTCTGTTAATCAGGTACTGGAACTCCCTGCGGGAAAAGTGCAAGAGCTAGGAATCAAGATTGGCGATCGATTAAGTTTTCAAGAAGTCGATCGCTAAAGAAGAGATAGCCGGATCGCAAAGCGAACAGAATCTGATAGCTTACTGACTTCGTTTGTTTAGACAGGACTGTGTGAATCTCAAAAACAATACGAGCGTGCATCGTAGATAAAGCTAGGCAACCGATTTACGCAGGTATTGAATCAGACCTAATAACAGGAATCCCAATGAAACTGAAAGTACTAACCACGGCAAGCACAGTATTGCTTTCACTAGGCTGCGCCGCCGCCAACTCTACCAATGGAACCTCTAACGCAACTGTGCAGCCTCAGCAGCTTCCAGCTCCGGTTTATCTAGTTGGGTGGAAAGGCTGTCAAGCAAAAGGTGGCTGCATCGATTCCACTAAAAGCAAGGATTTCACAGTTTGGGCAGAATCGTTTGATCCAGACAGAGATGTAAAGATTCATCGAACTATTAGCTCTATTGGTGGTGTACGTGATCACATCTTCGTCCGTTCCAAAGGGTGTTTACTAACCGACCCAACCAAGGAGGCGTTCTACTACACAGGAGTTGCCCTTTATCAAGGGGAAAAGCGGAATGCAGCAAAGATTGCGCCTTCTCAAGTGACAGTAGTAGCAGAGCGCGTCGATCAAGACAAAGCAAGCCCCCTAGTTGAGTTTGTTCGCACGACCGCTCAACAGAGGCAGTTTCGGGTGATGGGCAGTACAGGGCAATGTCTCTCCCTAGAAGATTGGCAGGCAAAATTTTCGCGAAATTAGGCTGAGGGGGGTGCGCCTCTCAACTTCATCTCGACATTTTCCGCATGGTTTAGGTTTTAACCATGCGGAAACACTTACCACGCCCTATTCTGCTGCAAACACAACGATCGCTTGGATGAGAACAGCGATTTTTTTCCGTGTGGCTTAGAGATTGACCATACAGAAAAAGTTCTGTATGGTAGAGATGTTGACCATGCAGAAAGCAATGATTGATTCTTCTCTAGAAGCAGAGCAGCTTCGGCTTCAGCAGTTAGAGGACTCCATTCGAGCCAGCGGACGAGTTGCGCCAGCGAAGTGTTGGCTGACAGAATCTCATGAAACCAAAAACTTCAAGACTTACACCTACATCCGGCTAGTTACGGAAAAAGAGAACGGTAAAACGACTAGCCCATCGCTAGGGCGACCAGGCAGTTCTCGTCATCGAGAGTGGCAGGCTGCGATCGCAAGACGAGAGGCACTTAATGAAATCGCTCTCCAAGCTGCCATGCTTCAGGAATTGATGCGACGGCAAGAAAATAAACAAGGACTCATCGACAAAGCCCTGCAACTTGGTAGCATTGAGTCAAGTACCCGTCAGCAACGGAGCGAGGGCGATGTATGCGACCGTGACACAACCCCTGACATTTGAAGAATTTCTTGCCTGGGACGACGGATCAGGTAGAGCATTTGAGTTATTGGATGGATTTCCTGTGCCCCTATCAGAACCCAATGCGAATCATGAAGATTTAATCGAGCGGCTCTGTGCCTACCTCGAAACTCACTGCCAGGAAAATGACCTTCCCTATGTGTCACGACAGTCTAAGCAGGTGCGCCTTAAGACTGCACCTGGGGACAAAGAAAAAAGCCGGAAAGCGGATATCGTCATTTTTGCAAAAGAAGAATGGCGGCGAATGAAAACTAGCTCAAGTTCTGCTGCCGCATACGTTCCACCGCCTGGAGTCATCGAGGTCGTTAGCAATAATTGGAAAGATGATTATTTGACAAAACTCGCTGAGTATGAGGATCTTGGCGTTTTGGAATACATTATTGTGGATTATGCCGCGTTTGGAGGCATCCGATTTATTGGTTCTCCCAAGCAGCCCACCATTACGATTTACCAGCTTGAGAATGGAGAATATTTGCCTGGAAAAGTCTTTCGAGGAAGCGATCGGATTGAGTCCGTTTTGTTTCCGAACATTCCTCTAACTGCCGATCAGATCTTTGCAATGAGCAATTGA
>JALOOO010000089.1 GCA_025454375.1 Leptolyngbya sp. Prado105
CATTCAGCTTGCAGAAAAAAATGGCGTGAAAATTGCAGGGCGAGTCGTCAATGCAATGTCGATCGACCTTCCTGACAATACGTTCGATATTGTCTATGCCTCGAATCTGTTGCATCACATTCCTGATCCGAAAATTACGCTTAGAGAAATGCACCGAATTCTCAAACCGGGCGGCAAAGCTTGTTTTTGGGATCCGTTGCGGCATAATCCGGTGATCAATGTCTATCGTCGTATGGCAACAGAAGTGCGAACAGAAGACGAGACACCTCTCGATATTGCGATGGTGAACTTTATTCGATCGCTTTATGCCAAAACCGATTACGACACGTTCTGGATTGCGACACTCTGGATCTTTTTGCAGTTTTATCTAATTGAGCGTGTGAATCCGAATCAGGAACGGTACTGGAAAAAAATCATTCTGGAACAAGCACGGTTGGAGAAGACCTATTTGAGGTTAGAAAGACTGGACAAAATTCTGAAAAAATTGCCGTTGATGAAACGAATGGCTTGGAATTTAGCCGTTGTGGCAACGAAGTAATATAAAATCGACAATCAGTTTGCAGGGAAACTTATGCGAATCGGTCGATCGATACTCACCTACGGATTGCTCAGCGCGATCGCATTTCTGATGCTGATTCCGCTCGTTTGGTTGGTCAGTACTGCTTTTAAGTCTCCAACTGAGGATATTTTTCAGTTTCCGCCAAGATTGATTCCGCTTGAACCGACGATCGCAAATTTTGTCACGGTTTGGCAGAGTAATCCGTTTGGGCGATATCTATTCAACAGCACCTTGGTTTCAGTGTTGACGGTTGGATTAAATTTACTATTCTGCTCACTCGCTGCTTATCCATTGGCAAGACTGGATTTTGCTGGACGTGAAGTGATTTTTAGCGCGATCGTGGCGACGATTTTGATCCCGTTTCAAATTGTGATGATTCCGCTGTATGTTTTAGCGGTGAATTTAGAATTGCGAAATACTTATTTGGGGATTATTTTTCCCTCGATCGCGTCTGCCTTTGGAATTTTTCTCCTACGTCAAGCCTTTCAGGGTGTGCCGAAAGAACTCGAAGAAGCCGCCCGAATGGATGGCTGTTCGGAATTGGGGATTTGGTGGCATGTGATGATTGCCTCGATTCGTCCAGCGTTGGTCACTTTGGCGATCTTTGTCTTTATTGGCTCTTGGAGCGATTTTCTATGGCCGCTTTTGATTCTCGATCGACCTGAGTTTTTCACGCTCCCCCTGGGAGTCTCAAATCTTGCGGGAACGTTCACACTCGACTGGCGCTTGATTGCTGCTGGATCAGTCATCTCGATTTTGCCAATTCTGATTTTCTTCTTGTTGATGCAACGCTATATTGTTCCGACGGAAGCAGGTAGCGGAGTCAAAGGATAGTTCTAGTCGAAACAGTTTGATGTAAAATAGTAGTCGAACTCTGCTAGAGATTTTGCTGTGAAGGTCGAGCTTGATTCAAAAACTGCTGCAAAACAGCCTTTCTATTCGACAGTGCGCGAACTGACTACCACTTACCAAGCCTTTTGTGCTTACGATGAGGCACATATCCGTGAAACAGGACTGACTCCGCCTCAGTTTGATGTCATTTGTACGCTGGGCAATACTCCCGGTATGTTTATGAATCAATTGGCTGAGAAGACTTTGGTGACGAAAGGAACCTTAACGGGAATTGTCGATCGTTTAGAGCAAAAAGGATTCGTTCGCCGAGAAGTTCCACCTGAAAATCGCCGCTGCTTCCTGATTGTGCTGACCGCAGAAGGCGAACAGCTATTTGAGCAGATTTTCCCAAACCATACGCTTTATCTGAAAGAAAGATTCGATCGTCTCACTCCAACCGAATTGCAAGAGATTCAATCTGCTTTGAGTCGTCTTAAATCAATTTTTATCTAATTTTCTCAAATTCATAAGCTCCCATCAAAGCCCCCCAAATCGGTCGCTGAGTCTCAATATCGATTCCCTTGTCATAGCTAAGAAACCGCTCACTCGTCGCCTCAAATCCTAAGGAAACTTGAATTTCTGTGCCCTGGAGTGAGAATCTACAGCAACTATCAGGTGCAGGCGCAGCAATAAATCGCCCTGCTGCTTCGCTCACAGGTAGAACACAGCCAGGGAGTCGTTCGATATCGGATTCGGTGACACGATCGAGCAATTCTGGATGTTGTCCTGCACCTCGAACTAAGCTTGGATCTCTAAATTGATAGTACTGAACCGTGATTGCACCCGACTTTTGTTGTAATCTCAGCAATCGCTGTCGATAAGGCTGGTCGAGTTTGAGTACATTGGACTGTTCGGCAAAAATCGCGAAACTGTCTTGAGTGAATAATTCGACTCGACGCTGCCACAATCTCAAATGCACAAACCAGATCGGACTCTCAAGGGCTTGAGCAAGGTTGTCAAATTCTCCAATCAAGTACCCTGCTAGGGTTGAAAGCAAGGTTGATCCCCGAATTTCTGACATTTCTTATGCTCTTACGATTTCGTTAGGATGAATAGGATCGCTCTAGAAAAAATCTTATGCCAAACTATCCCGGAATTTCGAGTGAAGCGTTTCGCCATCCGCTCGATCGACAAGCTGAACAATCCCTGAGAAGTGTCCCAGGATTCGATCTGGTTGCTCGAAAATTTGTCGAATTTATTTACGAACGCCCTCGCTACATTTACTTAATGGGCAATTCGATTCAAGTCGGAGCGAGACAATTCTCTTCGGTTTATCAGATTTTCCGAGAATGTTTGCAAAGCTTGGACATTTCCCCTGAACCTGCGCTGTTCGTGTCGCAATCTCCGGTCGTCAATGCCTACGCCCTGGGACAAGAACGCCCCTGTGTCGTGTTGAATTCTGAACTGCTCGATCTGTTGAGCGAGACAGAATTGCGATCGGTGATCGCTCACGAATTAGGACATCTAAAATGCGGACATACAACGCTGATGCAGATGGCGACTTGGGCATATTTCGCGATCGCGGGTCTGTCTGAACTCACATTTGGACTCAGCAGCTTGATCAGTACAGGATTGATCATGGCGTTCTACGAATGGCTGAGAAAGGCAGAACTCTCAGCCGATCGCGCTTCACTGCTCGTTACGGATGATCTCAATCTCACCTTAACCGGAATGATGCAGCTTGCAGGCGGCTCTAAGAAGTATGCTCACGAAATGAATTTGGAAGAATTGATCAAGCAAAGCGATCGCTATCAGGCTTTAGATGAAGATCAACTGAACCAGTTTTATAAGTTTTCGTTGTATAACGATTTGTCAAGCGGCGTGTTTCAGTCCCATCCGTTCACGATCGAGCGGATTCGATTTTTGCAAGAATGGGCAAATTCTTCGGAATTTCAAAATATTCGGCAGGGAAATTATGTCCGAGTCGGGGCGGAGGGATCGGTTGAGACAAATCCTCAGACAGAGGAAGCAGACCGACTTAGACGAGAAATTGAAGCCTTACAGCAAGAAATCGAACGATTGAGACGAGACGATTCCTGAACGAATCTTTCTTAAATCTTCCCTATCGTCTACTCTCGAATCCCTCAGCCCTTATAAACTAAACATCAGAGCTACAACAAGAGGGTTACGGGTTATGACTGCTTCTGCGCTTTGGCAACGTTATCAAGACTGGCTGTATTATCACTCTGGGTTAAATTTCTATCTCGATATCAGCCGAATGCGGTTTGACGATCGATTTGTCGAGATGATGCTGCCAAAATTCGAGCAAGCCTTTGCTCAAATGAAAGATCTCGAAGCAGGGGCGATCGCGAATCCGGACGAAAACCGCAGGGTCGGGCATTATTGGCTGAGAAATCCCGATCTTGCCCCTGACGAAGATTTGAAAAAAGATATCGTCGAAACGATCGATCAAATTGAGTCTTTTACTCGTGATGTACATTCGGGTGTGATCCACCCACCGAATGCAGATAAGTTTACGGAGATCTTGTCGATCGGCATTGGTGGATCAGCGCTGGGTCCTCAATTTGTCGCAGAAGCGCTTAGCCCTGATGTGCCCGCGCTGAACATTCATTTTATTGACAACACTGACCCAGCAGGAATCGATCGAGTTTTAGCAAAATTGAGCGATCGACTCAGGACTACTCTAGTCATTGTAATTTCTAAATCAGGTGGAACGCCAGAACCTCGAAACGGGATGCTAGAAGTTCAGAACGCCTTTCGGGAGAAGGGATTAGATTTTAGTAAAAACGCGATCGCAATTACTGGAACAGATAGCAATCTCGACAAACTTGCAAAATCTGAAGGCTGGATCGCCACATTCCCAATGCACGATTGGGTTGGAGGTCGAACCTCTGAACTGTCAGCCGTTGGACTCGTCCCTGCTGCACTTCAAGGCATTAACATCCACGAAATGCTAGAAGGCGCAAAAGAGATGGATATCGCCACTCGTGTTCCTAATCTCAGATCAAATCCTGCGGCACTCCTCGCGCTTTGCTGGTACTTCTCAGGCGATGGCAAGGGCAAAAAAGATATGGTAGTTCTGCCGTACAAAGATAGTTTGCTGCTCTTTAGTCGTTACTTGCAGCAGTTAGTCATGGAATCGCTGGGAAAAGAGAAAGACCTGGATGGAAATGTTGTACATCAGGGGATTGCAGTCTATGGCAACAAAGGCACAACCGATCAACATGCTTATGTTCAGCAACTGCGTGAAGGCGTGCCGAATTTCTTTCTCACCTTCATTGAAGTGTTGAAAGATCGATCGAGTTCTTCGATCGAAGTTGAACCGGGTGTTACTTCGGGTGATTATCTTTCCGGGTTGCTTCAAGGAACTCGTAAGGCGTTGTATGAAAATGAACGCGATTCTATCACACTGACGATTTCAGAAGTGACTCCGCGCATGGTGGGAGCTTTGATCGCATTATACGATCGTGCGGTTGGTTTGTATGGGTTCTTAATCAATGTCAATGCATATCATCAACCTGGTGTAGAAGCAGGTAAAAAAGCTGCTGCGGTTGTTTTAGATGTTCAAAGCAAAGTCATGGAAGCTCTGAAGAAAGAGAACACTCCGATCCCACTGGCAACTCTGGCAATTAATGCAGGTGTCCCAGATGATGTTGAATCCGTTTACAAAATTGTGCGGCACTTAGCAGCTAACGATCGAGGAGTGAAACTCAGCGGCGATCCCGCAAAACCAGGCAGTCTAACCGCGAGTATTGCCTAACACTTCTTCTAGAACAGTTTGATGGAAAAAAGCTCGATCGACCAATGAATGAATTTGGTCAGCAGACAGCGGATCTCCATTCGCATAAAGCTCAATCCACATTCGGCTCAACTCATTTGAATCCCCTGGCAAATCTGCGATCGTACAGCCTGCCAGATTCAGATCGCTCATGAGTTGAGTTACTTTCGGATCATAGCTCAAGCCAAAACAGCGACAGCCTTCCGCCGCCGCCATGATCAAGCCGTGCAATCTCATGGCGATCGTCATTTCCACCCCGCGAAACACTCCTTTCAACTCCTGGGGTCGTTTGATCTGCAAAATATGACTGACATCAGGCAATGCTTCATGCAACGATTGAGCCAGCGCAAAATCTTGACTCGCTTGAAACGGCAGAAGTAACAAACAAGTTTGAGTCGCTTTCTGGAAGTCAGCTAAGGCACGAGTGAAGGTCGAAATTCGTTCAGGGGTAAGATGTTTGTGCGATCGCAGATTCACCGCGACTCTCGGCGCAGGCAAGTTCCATAAGCCCTCAACCGGACTCGATTCCATTGCCCAAACTGGATCAGGTGCAAGCGTAAAAGGAATTTGCCAACTGTTGAGCAAAGCAGCAGAAGCACTGTCTCGAACACTGACGGTTGTACAGTGCTTAAACGTCGATTTCGTAAAACTTTTTACCCACGATCGTTGCAAGGGTCCAATTCCCTGCGCCCAAGCGATCGTTTTCAATCCCATCAACTGCGCCACCCGCATCAAACCGCCGTAATAGATGGGATTCATCGCACTGGTTGCGTCCTGCATCAGACTGCCCCCGCCCCAGATGAAGGCTTGCGATCGACGTAATGCGCTGAATACGTCTGAAAAAGATTTGCGATCAATCGCCTCGACTTTGTAGCGATCGCGCGTTTGAGCCGGATCACCAGAAAGAACGATCGGTTCGACCTGTTTTGGTAGGAGTTGCAGAAGTGAGGCGAGTAAAGCTTCATCCCCACCATTTCCCATGCCATAGTAGCCGCACAAAACAACACGCATATTCAGAGCCTGAGAGCTTCTAGAATTAGACAGGATCACTTTACGACTTTTTATGACGGTTCTCTCAATTCCAACTTGGATTATTCACGTTTCTAGCGTGATCGAATGGATTGCTGCAATTTGGCTCGTGTGGCAATATGCCGAAGTTAGTGGCGATCGAGTTTGGCGATCGCTTTCTTTTGGAATGTTGCCTGCTCTTGTCAGCGCGATGTGTGCTTGCACCTGGCATTTCTTTGACAATCCGCCTGTTCTCGATTGGCTCGTGACGCTTCAAGCCGCCATGACTGTCGTTGGAAACTGTACTTGTTGTGCAGCGGGTTGGTGGATTTGGCGCTCTACTCAACACTCAGAATTATGATTTCTAAAGAAACGCTATTTGGCTTGTCGCTGTTTCCCTATTTGGGATTTCTGTGGTTTTTGACACGATCAGGTAAAACGCCTCGCTTGGCTCTGATTGGCTTTTATATGACGCTTGTATTTGTGGCTGTTACGATTCCTGCTGGAATCTATGCCCAAGTTCACTATGGGCATCAGCTTGCTGATGTAGATTGGCTACATGGTGGCGCAGAATCATTTTTAACGGTGTCAAATATCCTAGTAGTATTAGGCTTTCGCCAAGCCCTAATTGAGAAGAAGTCCTCTGAAAACTGATGCCGAATTTTGCCCTTGCTATTCATACGAGTAGTCCTGATCTTGGACTTGCGATCGCCAATTTTTCAGGAGAATCTCGATCGTCTATCCAGAATCTAGGACGCGACTTATCAAGCTCATTACACACTCATCTCGTCGAATTTCTCAGTCCTCAAACCTGGCAAGATTTAGCTTTTGTTGCTGTTGCGATCGGTCCTGGTGGCTTTACAGGGACTCGAATCGGAGTCGTCCTCGCACGCACGTTGGCGCAGCAATTAGAGATTCCGCTATTTGGAGTGTCGAGTTTGGCAGCAGTTGCATCCGGTCACTCTGGCACGATCGCGCTTTCAATGCCTGCTCAACGCGGCGAACTTTACACCGCACTCTATCAAGGCAGCGATGCTGTTCAACCTGATGCAGTGATGACCCCTGAGCAATGGGTAGAGGCGTTAGAAAAGCATTCAATTGATCACCGAATTGAAGTTGAATCTGAGCAGGGAAAGTATGTTGAAGGCGTGTTAGCGATCGCGCTTCAGCAGTGGAAAAATGGCGATCGTCCCTCTTGGTCAGAAGTCCTTCCCTACTATGGTCAACACCCAGTTATTTTGACAAAATCTTAGAGATTCTTCTGCTAGGCTCAAACTGACTGGTGGTCGGGATTTTCTCAAGGTTCGGCAGTGATGAGCAACAGTGGCAAAGGGCTAAGATTGCTCTAAAAATTAAAGAGGCAGGTTAGCAGCCTGCCTCTTTCTGACTAAAATTAATTCGATCTATCTAAGCTCTCTTGCA
Organism: Leptolyngbya sp. Prado105; assembly: GCA_025454375.1. Lineage (GTDB taxonomy): Bacteria > Cyanobacteriota > Cyanobacteriia > Leptolyngbyales > Leptolyngbyaceae > Leptolyngbya. Next base: position 7,620 of record JALOOO010000089.1, read on the forward strand.
ACGCATCGCCACTGCGCTCCGCTGTATTCGGATACATCTGTCCGAAATCTTTCACCGCTTCTTCAGTTTCTTTCGCAATCCGCTTCACGCGCTGTCCAAGATTTCCTTCAGTCTCCTCGGCTTCTTGATTCCATTCGCGCATCGTTTTTGGACGATCGCTATTCTCCTTGTCCATATCTCGCTCAATCTTTTTCATCATTTGCTTCGCGCCCGGTTGAGCTTCAGCACTCGATACGCCTTTGCCTTGATAGATCGTTTTTTGCTTCGCACTGGGGCTATCAGGCGCACCGGGCGAATAAGACGGATCAGCCGCATAAGCTGCCTGCATCGGAGCAATCACAGCCATTCCTACAATAAAAATTACCAATACCACTCGGCAAATTTCGTTCCAAGCTCGTTTTAATGTATTCATCAGTCATATCCTCAAAATTGACGACGTATGAATCCTAGAAGGAATGAATTCAATCGATCGTCAATCTCAAGGAAGGTTCACTACAAACCATTGGAAAGAGATTCATGCAGATTCAAGCAAGCCTCATTACTCCCGAAACATTTCGCCCGTTTGGACAGGTGATCCAAGCTGCCGCAGACGGCAAAAACTTCGACTCCGAAGATGCTCAGATCCATCTCCAAAACGGAATTCCCCGCTTCTACATCATGCGATTGCAGCATCGGGGAAGAAAGTTTCACAAAATTACGCGACATCAAAAATGCACACAATGTCTCGGCTCACTCGAAGGCAAGGAATGGTTGATTGTCGTAGCTCCGCCATCAGAATCGACCGCACCCGCGATCTCAGATCTCACCGCCTTCCGGATTCCAGGCAATTGCTTTATCAAGCTCGATATCGGAACCTGGCACGCCGGACCCTACTTTGAGGGCGATACGGTTGATTTTTATAACCTCGAACTCAGCGACACGAACATCGTTGATCACGACACTTGCGACCTGAAATCAACCTACGGCGCTGAGTTTGAAATTATCTGAGCCGAATTCCAGTCGTCTCAACGCCGATCGCGCCTTCGACGCGCAGCGCGATCGAGGTTAATCGCTCTAGCAGGTGATCACTTGCGACATTGCCGAGTAAAACAACGACTTTGCCGCGTTGTATGACTCGTACCTCTTCTAACTCGTCGATCGCGCATTCAATTTGGAAAGCCTGTAGAACTCTTTTTGCTAAGCCACTGTGGTCATATTCGCCGTTCAAACCGACCCGCTCAGGCGGAATCCTACTTAGAAGGGAGTATGTCATAGGTTGAGAATCAGATCGGGAATCACACGTTTCAGACAAATCAACAAGCCAGGGAAATGATTGGAACTGCACCCTTGTATTAGTCATCTGAGATTGGTAGTTGCGATAGAGCCAGTGTTTTCACACTTGACAATATTAAAGGTTTTGCAAAGTTTTTAGACAATCTGTCCTGGGATAGAGGTTTTTTTGCCGTGTAACTACTTAGAAATGGCTGAAAACAAGTAAATTTCAACTCACGTTTTGGCTTGTGGTTTAAATCTAGCAAATTTGCCATCAATAGAAAATAAAGAACCCGTGTTTTTTCGGAGTCAGGGATTCAGCCTTTCTCAAGCCCGCGTAAATCGTAGATCACGACTGGGTAAAAATACGCAAAGGCAGGATCAATGCGGCGATCAAGTTCTGCGCCTAGACAAGACGATCAGCGTACAACTTGGCGCATATAGTCTCCCCAAAGCTTCGCCGCTAAGCCACTATTGCCATCGGTGGGCTGATTATCGTCGTTGCCAAGCCAAACGCCTGTGACGATTTTCTGACTTGGGACATAGCCAATAAACCATAGGTCTTTGTTGTCGTTGGTTGTCCCGGTTTTTCCGACTTCACCAAGTCCGATCGCAGCATTTCGTCCCGTGCCAGATTGCACAACACCTCTTAACAGGGAAGTCATGGTGTTTGCGACTTCTGGCTGGATGACTTGGGCGTTATTTTCACCATCTTGATCAGCTTGATAAATCACTCGGCAGGTAGAGATATCCTGACGATTCTGGCAGTCGCCGCTGTCGATAATGCGCTTGATCGTATGCGGACGATTTCTTACACCTTCATTGGCTAAGACTCCGAATGCACTGGTCATTTCTAATGGCGTTGTTTCACTTTGCCCCAGTACTAGTCCGGGAACCGCTTTGAGCGTTGATTTCACTCCCATTCGCTGTGCCGTTTGCACCACTTTGTCTAGACCGACATCTTGAGCGACGCGCAGCGCGACCACATTGAGAGATTGAGCAACGCCTGTGTACAGATCCGACCCCCCTGAACATCCTGCAAAGGTTTGTCCTCCCCAGTTCAGCGGCGCGCAGGAATAGGAGGCTCCCGGTGAAATGCCTTGTTCGAGTGCAGCCGTGTAGGCAAAGATCTTGAAGGTTGATCCCGGTTGTCGGAGGGCTTGAGTCACTCGATTAAATTGACTCTTTTGATAATCCACTCCACCAACCATTGCAAGAATTTCTCCAGTTTTGGCATCGATCGTTGTAACTGCACCTTGAGAATATCCAGCACTGGCTCCACTGGTTTCAACGCTATTTCTCAAGGTTCTTTCAGCCGCCGCCTGCATTTTGCGATCGAGTCCCGTTTCAACAATAAAATTTCCCTCTCTCGCAAGTCTGCCGCCTAACAAAGAATCAAGTTCATCAAAAACCGCACTGTAGAAGTAAGGCGCAACTGATCCCTGCAATTCTTGTCTCGCTTTCGGACTAATTTCAATGCGCGATCGCCGAGCGCGATCCGCCTCTTCTTGAGACACCATGCCTTGCTGCGCCATGCGTTCTAAAACGCGATCGCGGTATTCGACGGCTGCTTTATAGTTCGTCACAGGGTTGAAACTATTTGGGGCAGGCAAAATCCCCACGAGCGTTGCTGCTTCAGATAGGGTCAGATCTTTAGAAGCCTTACCGAAATAGAACTGAGCCGCATCTTCAAATCCATAGATGCCGCTACCGAGGTAAACCCGGTTCAGATACATTCTCAACAAGAAGTTTTTGCTGTAGACGGTTTCGAGTTTGAGCGACACGATCGCTTCTCGAATCTTGCGGGCGGCTGAGTCTTGTCGCCCCACGTAATCTGGGAAAACGCTTCTAGCAAGCTGCTGCGTGATCGTACTTCCCCCTTCTCGAATCTCGCCTCCGCGAACGTTGGTAACAACTGCACGAAGCGTTCCAATTGGGTCAACGCCAAAATGCCAGTAATAGCGAGAATCTTCAGAAGCCATCACGGCTCGTGGCAGATAGGGCGAAAACTCCGAGAGATTTTCAATTTCAATATGTCGATCGGTTCTTGGGGTTCGTAACGGTTGCCCTTCACGCGAATTTACAACGACTGGACCTTGAACCGATTCGGGCAAGGGATAGACCGAAAATCTTTGCCATTCAAATGCGATCGCCATTGTCGCGAGTGCGGTAATCCCACTTGCCCCAAACAATCCATAGCGAATCGCTTTGAGATACCAGGGCAGAGGATCTTTATATTGAACCCGGACTGCTGCTGCAAGTTCAGGTGGCCCGAGCGTAATAATGTCTCCATTGTAGAGAATCGTCGATTTCAGCTTACGCTTGCCGCGATAGATGCCATTGGTCGAACCTTCATCCCGAATGATAAATCTCGATCGCGTCGGCAATCCCAGAAATTGCCGTTTGCGATCGCGCTTGATCACGGCATGAAGCTGACTCACCACCGGATTGCGAACGACAATATCGCATGACTTAGAACTCCGTCCCACCGAATAGCGATCGCCCAAAAGCGGAAAAATCTGCGCTTTCGGTGCGTCAGCATCCTGAATCAAAAGCTCCGGTACTCGTGCATTGGGCTTCAACTTCAGCTTAGAAAAGTTGATCCGCGTGAAGGTGGTCTTCACAGCCTGGGTCAATGTGCCGAGAACGGTTTGAGAACGACGGGGAGGCAGAGGCGGTTGAGTCATGCGGAGGGGCGATCGGTAAGAACTGACAATATTCTAGTCAAAGTGTGGGGGGTAGCGAAGCCTACTCCCCACCTTCCCCATTAACTACTTACTAAACGGGTCATGTTCCGCCAACATCCGCTCTAATTTCGCTTCATCGACTCGCGAAATAATCCGGTTCGATTCGTGCATGTCGCGCGTCGTCTTCGCCACACTAAACGTCGATGCCACCGTAAACAGCGTGCCCATGCCGATATAGCCTTTCACCCAGCCGTCTACCGGGAGATAGCAAATCCCGATCGTTGTCGCCGATAGCGAAATCACAAACGATGCCCAAGACTGAAAATCCAGGCGCTACTATGAGGCTGAGACGGATTCTGCATATCGACCTCCAAATTCAAGGAACGGTTTTGATGTCTCTCACGGTAGTCTTCAATCCGGGCGCGTAGCCTTGAAAATAGGACAGTCTTCAATTCGTCCTGTTTCTGCTTAAGAAGCACGTAGAAGATGAAAGAAGCGACTCAAAATATCAAGAGAATGTGACGAAATAGTAAAATATCCCAAATTCAGTTACAATTTGTCACAAATTTACGAACGGGCTAATTACACTTGAGTAGAGATCGGGCATTTTTGAACGAGGAGCGAGGAGACAGCGATCAATGAGTTAGAGACACGTTTTTCTTACGGATTTTTGGCTCTTCGGATTGTTTCTGCCGTTCAGAGTGCGCTTTACGTAACTTCGCCTGCCTACATAAGCATTGTTGACAACCTATGGAACCAGTGACAGCACCGCCCAAGCATCGTGTGGTTATTATCGGGGGTGGATTTGGGGGCTTATATGCCGCTCAAACCCTCAAGCACGCAGATGTCGATGTAACGCTCATTGATAAACGCAATTTTCATCTGTTCCAACCGCTCCTCTATCAAGTTGCGACTGGGACACTCTCACCAGCGGATATTTCTTCGCCGTTGCGCTCTGTTCTCAGCCGCCAAAAAAATGCTCGCGTTCTGATGGAAGAAGCGATCGATATCGATCCCGAAAAGCATCAAGTCATCACCCGACGTGGGGCAATTCCTTACGACAGTTTGATCGTAGCGACAGGTGCGAGCCATCATTACTTTGGCAATGATCAATGGAAAAATGACGCACCTGGATTAAAGACAGTAGAGGATGCAGTTGAGATGCGTCGTCGAATCTTTTCTACATTTGAAGCCGCAGAGAAAGAGACTGATCCCGAAAAGCGCAAGGCACATCTGACCTTTATGGTTGTGGGTGCAGGACCGACCGGAGTTGAGATCGCAGGCGCGATCGCAGAACTGGCAAAAGATACACTGAAGAATGATTTCCGCAGTATCGATACAACCGAAGCTCAAATTTTGCTAGTGGAAGGCTTGGATCGAGTCTTGCCTCCCTATCCGGCGGATCTGTCCATGAAGGCGGCTGCATCTCTTGAGCAATTAGGAGTGACGGTGCGGACAAAGACGAAGGTGATCAACATCGATGGCGAAACCGTGACGTTGGAATACAACGATGAGCGGGAAGTGCTTTCTGCAAAAACGATCATCTGGGCGGCTGGGGTGAAAGCTTCAGCAGCGGGTCGAGTGATTTCTGAACGGACTGGGGCAGCGCTCGATCGAGCGGGTCGAGTGATGGTCGAGTCTGATCTGAGTGTGCCAAATCATCCCAATATTTTTGTGATTGGGGACTTGGCGCATTGGGCAGACACTGAAGGTAAGCCATTACCGGGGATTGCTCCGGTGGCGATGCAGGAAGGTAAGTTTGTTGCGAAGCTAATCAAGGCGAAGCTTGAGAACAAGGCGTTGCCAACGTTCAAATATCAAGAGTTTGGTAGCCTTGCAGTGATTGCACAAAATAAAGCCGTTGCGAATGTCGGCGGATTCCATCTATCGGGCTTCATTGCCTGGTTTATCTGGATTGTGGCGCATGTTTACTTCTTAATTGAGTTTGATAACAAACTCGTCGTGATGATCCAATGGACTTGGAACTATATCACTCGTGCGCGAGGGGCACGGATTATTACCGGGACGGCTCCGGTGGAAGTCTCTGCGCGACCGAGGACGGAAACTCCCGTCGAGGTAAGTGCAGCCCGAAGTTAGCGACGAAGATTACAGGCATTGGGTTCGACCGGATGCCTGTTTTTTAATCCGGAAAGTCTAAACTTCGCCAGAGATACCAACTCGCGATCGTGCAATAGGGTTGCCAAACCTTCCCAAGCGCTAGAACTTGCTTTTTAGTCGGCAACTCTGCTAAGTCATAAACTCGGCGAATCCCCGATCGAATTCCCAAATCATCGACAGGCAAAACATCCCAACGATGTAGCCGAAAAATCAGCAACATCTGAACTGTCCAACGTCCGATGCCTTTTACTTTTGTCAACGTTTGGATAATTTCCTCATCCTCTAATGTTTCTAAGACCTCTAGCGTGGGTAATCCGGTTTGAATATTTTGCGCTAAGTCTTTGAGATAAGCGATCTTCTGACGTGAAAATCCGATGGCTCGCAGTGATTCATCCGGTGTCGCTAAGATTGCTTCTGGAGTAATTCCTTGATCATGGTAAAACTCAAGAAATCGAGTGTGAATTGCTGTTGCTGATTTGGTTGACAATTGCTGATACACAATCGATCGCGCCAGCGAATACAACAAATCTCCAGGTTGCTGAACCTGACTTAACCGACAGTCTCCCACTCGATCTATGAGCGCACCTAGCTTTGAATCAGCTAGTTTCAGCGTTTTGATCGCGATCTCATAGTCATTCATGAACAATTACAGCAGATTTAATCGCTCTCGGAACGGGTTTGCCGTCTTTGTCTACTTTGCCATAGAACGTTTGATCTTGATAAATCAACGCGGACGATGAGCCGCCATCTAAATTCAATGCTTGCTCGACTCCTAAGCGTTGCAGAAAGCTCGTCATCGCTTGGACAGACATGCCAGAATTCTGCGGGGCTTCTGGCTTCTGTGCTGCCATGACGAGAATCACTGAGCCGTCTTTTAAGATGCCGATCGCACTTCTTGCATTGCGCTGCGTGACTCCAATCGAATCTCTTCCCACCTGCTCATCGACAAATCCTTCTGCTTGCGCGGTCAATCTTGGCAGCAGTTGAGGACCGCCGCCAATTGCATCAACCAACTTACAGCTGGAGGGGACTTCAGCCGAATGAGGCGCGATCGCGTACTGAGTTTTTTCGCCACAGTCGTACTGTCGAAACTCGGATCGGTCAAGAATTTTTGGTAAGTAGGGCTGGAGATTAGGATTTTCAATTAAGCGATCGTTTTTCTTGGGGTCGAGAACGACTTTGCCATTTTTCGTAACATAAGAAGTTGTTTTCTCATTTTTTGGATCGAAAAAGCCGCCGTTTAGAACAGCGATCGCGTTCTGAGATTTCCCAAATTGACCTAAAGGTTCTAAGGTTGGCGAAAAGGAGATCGAGACCTTGAATCGACTGTTTGGTGCGATAGTAACAGTATGAATCTCGCTGTTGGGCAGCGAATACACTTGATACTTTGGAATATCTTCAACCGTAGGCGAAGGAGAGGCAAAAACCGTAGGCTGCTGAGCAGGAGTTGCTTGTGACGAAGCAGAAATCGAAGACAGTAGAGAGTGAACGAACCACAATCCCAAGCTCCCGCAGGCGAAAATTGCTAAACTTGCGATCCACAGTCTTTTCACGATCGAACTCCTAAAACAGAAATGGCTTTGATGACCCAGAAATGTAGGCGGTTTCTATATTAGAACGCGAATTTACAAAGGTGAAACACTTAAGATGCCCAGATTCAAGCCCAGTCGGACAAAGATCCAAGAATTTGCGGAAGTAAGTCAAGCAAAACTTTGCAAAATTCAGTCTTAAGACAGAGTAAGTCCGAAATTTTACGGCTCTAAACCTCTGACTGTAGGTAGACCGTTTCGTACATGCTCTCGATCTAGAATCATTTCACTATAAGTAAATCTGCAATTGAACTGAAAAGTTTATATGCCTGTAGGAGCAGTAAAGATGGATAAGATTCGAGTCGTACTGATTGAAGATCATGATTTGACTCGCTTTGGGATTCGTGCGCTTCTGAGAGAGCAAGGAATTGAACTCGTTGGTGAGTCGCGTGATGCTCGATCGGGTTTGAATCTCATTCGCTCAACTCAGCCAGATGTTGCGATCGTCGATATTGGTCTACCCGATATGACCGGAATCGAACTGACGCAGCAATTTAGAGCCGATGCTGAGGCTCCAAATACCAAAATCCTGATCATGACGATGCACGATGATGAGGAGATGGTGCTAGCTGCTTTTGCCGCAGGCGCAGATTCTTATTGCATGAAGGATATTACGGGCGCACGTCTGTCCGAGGCGATTCACACGACTGCAAGTGGTAATGCCTGGATTGATCCTGCGATCGCACGAATTGTCCTAACTCAAGTGAAGTCAACTCGCCCAAGCGAGGTGAATACGACAGTGACGATCAACAAGCTGTCTTTTGAAGATAGCGGCATGATTTCTGAATATCCACTGACGACTCGTGAATTGGATGTGTTGGAGTTGATTGTCGATGGGCGAAGTAATGCCGAGATTGCGGAGAAGCTCTACATTACGATCGGTACGGTCAAGACCCATGTCCGTAATATTCTCAACAAGCTCTGCGTGAACGATCGCACTCAAATTGCGGTTCGGGCATTGCGAGCGGGGTTAATCAAATAACGTCGTGATTTGAATCGAGTTGATGTGAATTCAATAGATGTGAATTGACATAGCGGCTCATCCCGCGAATTTATTGTAGAGACGCAGTTAATCGCGTCTCTACAATTGTTATGGTAGGTCAGCGAAAAAGTCGATCGCGATTTGAATAGTCTAACGATCGTGATCGACAAGTTCCTCCTTCACTGCAACCGCATGACTTGAAGGCGTAATTGGCTTACCTCGGTACTTAGAATAAACCTGCGTAAACTCTGCCCCAAATAGCAAGATCTGGGCTGAATAAAACACCCAAATTAACACAACGACCAGCGATCCAGCCGCCCCATAAGCCGAGCTAACCCCACTACTTCCCAAGTAAAGCCCGAGCAAAAATTTGCCTAAATTAAATAATAAAGCAGTTACACCTGCTCCAATCCAAAGATTCTTCCAAGGCACATGCACATCTGGTAAAAATCGATAAATTGCAGCAAAGAGCAATGTAATAATTCCCAATGAAATTACAAAGTTTAGAGCGCGACCGATCTCGATCGAGCCAGGTAAATATGCCCCAAAATAAGCGCTAACTCCTGATAAAACCGCAGATAAAACCAGCGAAACGAGCAGTAAGAACCCAATCACTAAGACCATTGCGAATGAGAGAAACCGAGCTTGTAGGAAGCTTTTGACTGCACGCCCCGGTTTCAGTTTTACTTCCCAAATCGTATTCAATGCGGCTTGCAACTGCCCAAATACTCCAGATGCCCCAAAGATCAGCACCACAATCCCAATAATCGTTGCAACCCCACCCCCTGATCCAGGCTTACTCGCACTCTGGATCATCGATTGAATCAGTTCTGCCCCTGGCTCTCCGACTAACCCTTTAATCTGCCCAACAATCTCACCCTGCGCCGCTTCCTGCCCAAAGATCGCCCCCGCGATCGCGATCGCAATAATCAGCACAGGCGCTAGCGAAAACATTGTATAGTAAGCCAAAGCAGCAGCCAGTAATGGAACATTATCTTCATTCCATTCTGTGACAGTATCACGTAGCAATCGAACAATTGTTTTGAATCGCATCGATAGAAAGACTACAAACTATGATTTGAGTTTACATAAATCCGAGATTGCATCTCATCGCCCGTAAGTACGAGTTTTGCATAGAGTTCCACCTGGGGACTGAGGAAGTTTTGAGATTGCTCCTACTTCAGCAGGGTACGCCTTGACGATTGCCTTGGTAAGTTAATCACATGATTTTCAAATACTAGATACACAGGAAATTACTATGAATATTCTGGCTTGGATTATTTTAGGACTATTAGCAGGTGCGATCGCAAAAGCAATTTATCCGGGTCGTCAAAGCGGCGGCATCCTTGGAACTTTGATTTTGGGAATTGTAGGCGCATTTGTTGGGGGAACTGTAGCAACATTGATTGAAACTGGAACGCTTGCCTTTACTGCAACGAGCCTGAGCTTGACGGGTGTGCTTCTGGCAGTTTTGGGTGCAATGCTTGCGCTCTTCATCTACTACAAGTTTGCAGGTCGCGCCTACTAATTTTCAAAGAAGAACTTTTAGGAGGAATTTATCATGAGTCAAGATAGAACGATTGCAACGGATGGTCACGATCGTACTCAAAGTGATGCTTACGATCCGCATATTATCCCGGCTGAGACTGCTGCTCGTAAGGAGCGCGAAGGCTCAGAGTTCAAAACAGTTCCAACCGAAGAGCGAGAAGCATCTGTCCCAACTGATGATCAGACGGATTCTGACAGTATTGAAACGACAAGTGGCTATACGGTTGATCAAGAGGGCTTGTTAAACAACTACGCGATCGAGCCTGAAATGTACTACGAAGTTCCGGGTGATGCGCGTCAAGCTGATGAACAACTGCACGAGGAGCGAGTTGAAGAGTATAGCGAAATCAATCAGGATGAGCAAGGAAAGCTGACGATGGAAGGCGATCAGCGAGGTAGAGGAACGGGGGCAATTTAGTCTTGTAGCAACACTCTCCTAATGGCTAAGACGCGATCGAATTCGATCGCGTTTTTTTTACAATTGCGGATCATGCGAAGTTCATTTCAAGCGATCGCACATTTCAC
>JALOOO010000090.1 GCA_025454375.1 Leptolyngbya sp. Prado105
AGTGTCTAGAGCAAGACCCCCGCACGTACACCAGCACTCAACTCTCAGTCAAACTGAAACAAGATCGCCAAGTTCAATTGAGTCCAGATCGGATTCGGCGGCTCTTGAAAAAAAGGGGTGGCGATGGAAGCGCACTCGCCACTCTCAGCACCAGCAGCAAGACCCAATTCAGTATGAAGTGAAACTCGCTGACCTTGCGATGCTGGAGTTGGCGGCTGAGGCAGGAGACATTGACCTGAAATACTTGGATGAAGCTGGCTTCTGTTTATCGAGTCCTGTGAGCTACAGCTACAGTCAGGTCGGCACCCAGAAACAATTACAACAAGTGCCCACACGGGGCAATCGCATCAGCATTTTAGGACTGTGGCAACCGGACAACTCGTTTGACTATGCGCTGGCTCAGGGTGGATTTGACGGTGAAAGTTATCTCAAAGTCATGGACTGGATTGCCGACAAAGCGGCGCTGACATTTGCGCAAACCGGGCGCTTCACGGTCATCGTGCAGGATAATTGCAAGATTCACAAATGCGAACTCGTCAAGCAACACTGGCAACGTTGGCAGACTCAGGGCTTATTGTTATTCTTCTTACCGTCCTATAGCGCTCATCTCAATCGCATTGAAGGGCAGTGGCATCAACTCAAAGCACATGAAATTGCTGGACAGATGTTTGAGGACGAGTATGACCTCGCAAAGGCGGTGATCCAAGGGATGGAAGCGCGCAGCCAAGCGGGAGAATACACACTGGAGCGTTTTAAGGTTCGATTCCTCTACTCTCCTTTCTACTGTCTCTGATACGCCAAGTAAACGGCTTCCAAAAACAAATCTGCTGTCATCTCAAATGGTAATTCTTGAATTCCTAGTAAATCTCTCACCTGTCTTGCTAGCTTCAGACCTAACTCATTTCTTGCTCGATCGTCTAACATCGATCGACGTTGTAAATACTCCCGGATCACTGCAAAATCATCCGGCAACAGCAGACTAAAATTCTGAGTGGCTAACAATTCATTAGCGAGTGAATCCGCTTCAGGCGATAGCTTAAAATTTGCAGCGGCGATCGAGCGTTGTTCTTGAACGACTAAAGTACCCGCAATCCAATCTCCTAAGCGCTTCTCACGCTTTGAGAGAATAATTAATAACATCCCGATAAAAGCGATATCATCGATCGGGCGAATCAAAGCTCGTAAAATCGCCTGCATCGCTCCTAGCGGTTGCCCATCATCACGAATCACACGGATTTTGGTGTAGCGCTTTCCGGGAGTTTGTCCCTGCCACAGCGTTTCAAAAAAAACAAAATATCCGGTATACACCGCAAACGAGATCAAAATCGAAATCGCAGTTAGCCAAAGCTCAATGTCTCGCACATTCGGAAAATATCGCTGAGCTTGAACCGAGAGAACAAGCCAAACCATTAACACCGCAATCAACAACGCACCCCAGATCAGATAATCGACAATTAGCGCGATCGTGCGATTGCCAATCCCTGCCAGCGTAAACTCTAGCTCAACGCTTTCTGGAGTGCGAATTTTAATGTGGTTAAACAGGCTCATAACAATGATTTGACCCGAGGGACTCTCTCAATTAATTCCCACTTTAACCGCGATCGCGCAATTCTAAGCCAAAACCTTCCTTTCGCGCTCTCAAATCATAGTAGATCACAGCTTTAATCGTTTGCCAAAATGGCGTAATCAACGCGCTCCCTAGCAAGCTCACCGCAAATACTAGAAGCATTGCGATCGCGGTAACTCCTGGATCGGTGTCCTCATTGACAGGAATTGCTGCTCCGATGATTTGTGAGGGAATATTAACCACCAAGGTCAGCACAAATGAGACAATCACAATCCATTGAATTCGTCCCACGGAACCTTTCGTCAGATTCCAGCTACGACCGAGGCAACTCGACGCATCAAGCTGATCTTCGATCGCTAAAGCTACATCGTAGATAAATAAACGAGACAGAATGCGAATCATTGTTACAAGCGCCGCAATAGCTGCGATCGCGATCATTAATCCACCCATAACGCCCAATCCCTGATTCACCGAAGCTAATCCAACTGTGATCAGACCGAGGATGACAAGACCCACAATAAATGCAATGTAGATCCCGAAGAAAATCAATCCCATCAACAATGCTGCACCCAGAAAATTCCAAACCTTCGGCTCCGTCTTTTTCATCGCTTCGGTCATGGATTCAGGCTGATTGATTAAGTCTTGATAGGCAAGACGAGAAATTCGAGCCGTGATTTCTGAAGCCTTTGCCCAGCCGTATACCGGAACAAAGATCCAAAGATAGGAGCGAAATACCAAAATCAAGTAGCGTTTCAGGTTGGAGCGATACAGACGGACACCTGCACTGACAACATCTCCAACACTGAGGGGTTGAATGGGATTACTGGGGCTAAGATTAGACATAATTTCGATGTGAATGAATCAAACCGTATGATCTGAAGCTATCTTAGGCGAGGTTGTCCCAAACACCCGAGAATTTTTATGAATGTTAAACGCTGGATTGCTCGACGTGAGCCAAATTGGAAACAATTAGATGAACTTCTCACCCGCATAGAAAAGCGAGGATTACGATCGCTTTCTACCGAAGAAATCAAGAATCTCGCCAGCCTATATCGATCAGTGTCGGCGGATCTGGCTAGAGCGCGAACCCATCAAATCCAGGTTGGAAATACCCTGGTGCAAGATTTACAAAGGCTTACGTCTCGAAGCTATAGCCAGGTTTATCAAGGATCACGCAAGCAAGATTGGAAAAGCGCACTCGACTTTTATCAATGGGAACTGCCAAAAGTCGTGCGAGAAACGATCGTCTATAGCGCGATCGCAACTGGGATATTTTTTCTAGGTGGATTAATTGCCTGGTGGTTTTCCTGGCGCGATCCGCAGTTTCTTGAAATGATTGTTCCAGAGCATTTGATTCGGACAGTGCGCGATGATGGCAAGCTCTGGATGGGTTCGATTTTGGGCACAGAACCGGAAGCCGCAAGTCAGATTATGACGAACAATCTCGGAGTGACCTTTCGAGCCGCAGCAGGGGGGATGACGCTGGGATTATTTACGATTTTCGTGCTGTTTATGAATGGCTTACTGATTGGTGGAGTCGGGACTTTAGTCGGTCAAAATAATCTGGCGTTTCCATTTTGGGCATTTGTTTTCCCACATGGCTCGTTGGAACTGCCCGCAATTTTCTTTTCTGGAGCCGCCGGATTGCTGATTGCTCGTGGAATCTTATTTCCTGGGCAATATCGCCGCATTGATGCCGTGAAAATTTACGGCTTAAAAGCAGCGCAACTGATGTTTGGGGTGATTCCGATGCTGGTGGTTGCGGGTGTGATTGAAGGCTTTTTCTCACCGAGTCCGATCGTGCCTGACCCGTTTAAGTATTTTGCCGGGATTGGTCTATTGATTGCATTGATTCGCTATTGTGGGCGCAAGCAGGGGAATTCTTAGCAAGACTCCCTTGCTATGCGCTGACTTATGCTAGATACCTCTCTCAATCAAAACCTGCTTCATTATCTCTGGGAAGGAGTAAACTACGGCATTGCTATTGTCGAGGGATATGAGCAGAATTTCTGCTACATCGCTTGTAACTCAAAATTTGCGATCGACATTGATCCCGATTACTACTCAAAGTGTCTGCACTCTGGACAACCGCTAACCTTTCAGCAAGGAAGCTGGCAGATTATAATTAACCCATTGCAGGGAAATCAATTACTGGTCACGACGATCGAGCTACTTGATCACGGACAGATCAAAGCAGCACTCGTTGAAAGTGAGATCAATTTTCGTAGCTTAGTCGAAGATGCTCATGATTTCATCGTGATTTGGGATCTAGATGGAATCATGACCTATCTTTCTCCTAGCTTTGAAGCTTTTTTTGGGCATCGTGCTTCTGATTGGCTTGGCAAGGCGTTTTTCCCGCTTGCTCATCCTGAAGATTTAGCAGCCTGCATAGCCGCTAATCAGCAAGTTGCTACAACAGGTAAAACCTTGTTGGGATTTGAATTCCGGGCACTTCATCAAGACAAGTACTACTTCTGGGCATCCGCGAATATTGTCCCAATTCGAGATAAAACTGGCTCTGTGATTGCGTTTCAAGGCATTCTACGCAATATTGATGCCTTAAAACAGCAAGAGGCGGCTTTGAAAGAATATGCCGATCGACAAGCACTCCTCAACCGTTTGACAAATCAAATCCGTAATTCGCTTGATGTCGATAGTATTCTCAAAACAACGATTCAAGAGCTTTATCATTTACTCCAGGTCGATTGGTGCGCTTTCTCTTGGTATGATCCAACGACTCAGCCTGCAACGTGGCATGTTGTGGCTGATCAATATTGTGGTGAAATGAGTTGGATTGGCATCTATTCAGCCGATGTGATTGGTGCAATTGATCAGAATATTTTGCAGTTAGAGATCCTTCAAATTGATCAAGCCGAACTCTATGAAGAGGAGAGTCATCGGGCATTTTTACTCGAAAGCGGCGTGCAATCGCGCTTATGTATTCCGATCAAAACGCAGCGCGAGCAAATCGGGATTATTATTTGTGACCATCAACAGCAGCAACATGACTGGACAGAGAGTGAAGTAAATTTAGTTCAAGCCGTTGCAGATCAACTTGCGATCGCCATCGATCAAGCGGAACTCTATGCCCAGAGTCGTGCAAAAAGCGAAAAACTAAAAGTAACTTTGCAAGAGCTACAGCAGACTCAAACTCAGATGCTTCAGAGTGAAAAGATGTCGAGCTTAGGACAGCTAGTAGCAGGCATCGCTCATGAAATTAATAACCCGATCAACTTCATTCATGGCAATGTAAATCATGTGAATGAATATGCTCAAAATTTGTTAGAGTTAATGGCTCTGTATCAGCAGACTTATCCTGAGCCAACACCCCTGATCGCCGAAAAGGTTGAAGATATTGATCTAGAGTTTTTGACTCAAGACCTCCCGAAGCTATTAACCTCAATGAATATAGGAACTGAGCGAATTCGAGAAATTGTGAAATCACTGCGGTTGTTCTCGCGGCTAGATGAGGCTGAAGTTAAACCCGTCGATATTCATGACGGAATCAATAGTACATTGATGATTCTTCAGAGCCGTCTTAAAGCAAAGCACAATGCGGCAGAAATTCAAGTGATTAAGAACTATGGACAGCTTCCATTAGTAGAATGCTTCGCAGGGCAATTGAACCAGGTGTTTATGAATATTTTGTCAAATGCGATCGATGCTGTCGAAGATCGCATTGCACTCGATCCGAAAGAATCTGGCACCATTCACATTACAACAGAAGTTCTCGATCAATGGGTCGAGATTCGCTTTCAGGATAATGGAGTTGGGATTCCTGAGAGAGTACGAGCGAAGATTTTTGATCCGTTTTTCACAACGAAGCCCGTGGGGAAAGGAACGGGCATGGGCATGTCCATTAGCTATCAGATCATTACAGATAAACATGGCGGCAAGATCTTCTGTGAGTCTCGTCCTAATCAAGGGACTGAATTTGTGATTCAGATTCCGATCTATCAATTCAACGCCGATCAGGATGCAATGTAAAATAAAACGTCGCCCCTCGATCGACGATCGCCTCTGCCCAAATTTGCCCATGATGCCGACGAATAATTCTCCGAGTCGTCATCAATCCAATCCCCGTCCCTGGAAAATCCTCATAGGTATGGAGCCGCTGAAACGCATCAAATAACTGTCCCGCTCGCGCCATGTCAAAGCCTGCTCCATTATCTCGAACGAAAAATACGGTTGAATCGGTTGCTAAGATGCCAAATTCGATTTCTGCAATCGGATTTTTGCTTGTATATTTCCAAGCATTGCTGAGTAAATTGTCTAAAGCAACTCTCAGCAACCTTGCATCTCCCTGCACTGCAATGTTGGGTTGAATCGTAACATTTACGGTTCGATCGCGCTGAGTTTGCTGAAGTTCTTCAAGGATCTCGACGGCGATTTGGCTCAAATCGACTGATTCTAGGTGCATTGGAGATCGAATAATCCGAGAAAGCTTGAGCAAGTCTTCGATCAAATCTCCCATTCGCTGCACAGAAGCTTGAATATAGTTCAGATAGCTCTTCGCTTCACTGTCAAATTGCACAGCATGATCTTCAAGTAACATATTACTAAAGCTCTTGATGCGTCTAAGCGGTGCGCGTAGATCATGCGAGACTGCAAAGCTAAAAGCTTCTAGCTCTTGATTCACCTCCGTTAAACGCTGATTGAGTTCAGCTTGAGTATCCGCGTAGTTCTGAATTGCGATCGCAGTTTGCTTGCGCTCTGTAATTTCTTCTAGAATTAGCAGCAATCCGTTGGGTAAGGAATCTTGACGTTGATAAAATAATGGCTCAAATTTCAACTCAAACCAGCGATCGCCCTGAGTGACTTCAAGCGGGGAAGTCTTGAGAGATTGAATGCCCTGTAACTCTTTTTGCCATTGCATCTGACTCATCCAATTTGGGACAAGCTGGGATTGAAGCAAAACTCCGGGTTTGACATTTAACCAACTGGAGGTGATCGGGTTACAGAACCAAATGAATCCATCCAAATCTGCTGCTAGTAATCCGATCGATAAATTTCTCGCGATCGCAGCTTGAGCCGCATGGGATCGACCTAATTGTTCTGCGATCGTGGCTAATTGTTTGACGCGCTGCATGGAGATGGGTTGCTGAGCAAGCTGATGCGTCACGAGTAAAGATTCATCGACTTGACGCAGCACAATGTCTTGATAATAGCGATTCCAGAGTTCTTGAACTTGCTGCTGTAAGACCGCATTCAAACTCAGTCTTTCTTGAAGAATATTGAGACTCACCACTGTAAGAATCAGCAAAATCGGCGATGCAACGGGTAGCCAAACTGCACCAAACTTCAAAGCAAGCACACAATAAGCGACCCAAGAAATTATCAATCCTAAGCCTAGCCAAACCTGCATTGATGTGCGCCAGTGATCGAGCCATCCACTTAAGCTCAGTCCGATCAAAATCAATAGTCCAAAGCTCCAATTCTTGGGTAAAGGTTGAAGTAAATTGCCTTGCAACACATTGTTAATTAAGGTGGCGTGTAGGTAAATGCCACTGGTAGCAGGATCACGATCGAAGGGTGTGATCAATTCGTCTAAACCGACTGCCGCCATACCCACCAAAATGATTTTATTGTCAAATGCTTGTGCTGGAATCTGCTGCCGAATTACATCAACAAAGGAATAGCTCGGAATCTGCTGGCTCGATCTAGACCAGTTCAGCCACAGCGGCGCATTTGGCGGAGGAAAGCTCACATCATTGCCCATGATGAAGTAACGTTTGAGCGTCGCAATTCCAAAGGGTGGGTAGGCTTGAAGAGAGGCTGGAATCTGCCGGGAAATCCCATCTGCATCAATCGACTTCGCGATATGCCCAAAGGCACTACTTGCTGATTGCAATGGCTGCTTCGGAAGTAAGGGGAAGCCTAGATTATCTTGAGCAGTCGCAAGGATAACAGCTTGGTGCTGATTTATCAGTTCAGCAAGTTGATCGTCTTCTGGACTCGGTTCTGACCAGATCAGATCAAACGCTACAACATTTTCGTTCGCTTGGGTCAGCACCTGCAACAACTTGGCATACTGGCTGCGATTCCAGGGAAAGCGTCCGAGTTCGGCAATACTGCGATCGTCAATTTTGACCACGACCACTCTTGCATCCCAAGGTTGCTCACCTCGAATCATAAAGAGCGATTGATAAGCTAATTGTTCTAGCGGCTGTAGTACGCCTAGCCACAACAAAGACAAGATCACAACTACTGAAATCAATCCCGGCAGAAAACGTCGTCGCAAGTTATTGAAACGCCAGCGCATAATCTTGTCGAAGTCCAAGCGGAGTCAACACTGTCACGCGCACCTGCGGAAACGAGTTGGCATCCAGTTCGACATTAAATCTACCATTTCGGTCTATGTTCTGCTCAATCTCATCGACTAACACAATGTTTACCGGATCGACTCGACCTTCTAAACGCAGTCGTCTCACTCTATTCTCAAGCCGTTTGACGAACTGATAGTCTAAAGAAGTATCGTTGCTTAATGGAACCGGATCAGAAGGAGGTTCACCTGGAATCGTAAAATTTTGAAACCCTGAATTGACGAGGACACTCTTTCCCTGAGCGCTTGATGCGACGCTCCCCTGGTTTGTCGCGATGCTCATTCTGCCGCTTTGTTGAACATTCACCCCAAATTGAGTTCCGCGTACTCCCGCAACTCCCGCAGGCGTATCAATTTCAAGCTGAGAATCCGGGTTATTAAAGGGGCGAACCCGAACTTGAACTCGTCCCCTGGAAACATTCAACCGCGTCACTTTCCCACCGTTCGGAGTCGATCGCAGTTCTTGCATATTCACCCGAGTTTGCTCTGCCAGGTTCACCTGCCCAATGCCTAAATCAATCTGAAGCGAGGCGCTTGAGTTGCGACCCGTACTTGCCCCGTCTCCGACCGCTTGAAGTCGATCGCCCGATCGAGCAGGTCGGGAGCGAGAATTTTTCCAGTAGGTCACCTCTCCATTGAGTTGTTGTAGAGTCAGCCAGCGATCGACGCGCACAGACACATCTCTCGCTTGTGAAACTCTCATGATTCCAGCTAGCACCCCAATTCCACCTACTAGTGATAGAATTCCGACTTTCGTCGATTTCTTCACAAAGAATGAATCCCAAATATTATCCATAGAGCAGCTTTGATTCTGAATTATCCAGTTAGAAGATAGGTGGAAGTTATATTGTCATACTTCGACCAAGAACTCTGAAAAAAGACTAATTCTATTCACAAGAAAGCATAGGATAATCAAGGTAAAAAACTCGTGAAATCTAAGTTGGGCTTAGTGACCAGCCTAGAGCCGTTGCAACTTGATCCGAAAGCAGTGCGGGATCAAAAGGTTTAGTAATGACAGCGATCGCGCCTACATGACTTGAATAGTGTTGCTCTGCAATCTGCGTTTTAGCAGTCAGAAAAATTACTGGGATCTGGCAAGTTTTGGAGTTTTGTTGAAGGTTTTCTAATGTTTTTGAGCCATCCATATCGGGCAGCATCATGTCGAGTAAAATTGCATCGGGTTGCTCAGATTCTGCTTTTTTGATCCCCTCTTCTCCAGAGGTCGCAACACTCACTTGCATTCCACCGACTAATTCTAAAGTCGCTTTGACGACCATGCGAATATCTATCTCGTCGTCGATTAACAAAATCCGATGTGAAGTCATAGTTCCAGGTTAAGTTAGCTCATCAACGGGCAATGTAAAGAAAAACGTACTGCCCGCCCCCAATATACTCTCAACCCAAATTCTTCCACCGTGTTGTTTAACAATGCTGTGACAAATTGCAAGTCCGAGTCCTGTTCCGCCTTGCTGTCTCGAATCTGAAGCATCGACTTGCTGAAACCGCTCAAAAATTCGCTCGATTTTATCACTTGGAATTCCACGTCCCCGGTCTTTCACAGCAATCCAAACCTCACCTGGATGCAGTGCTGCGGTGAGTTCTACTAAGCCTTGGGGTGAGGAGAATTTGATCGCATTACTTAAAAGATTGGTCAGCGTCTGGAGAATGCGATCGGGATCGACCGAAACTCTTATTGGAAGAGTGGTGACCTTGAGTTGAATTTGAGCCGCATCTGCGCTACCTTGCATAATCTGGATGGCTTGCATGATCAAATCTTCTAAGGTGCAAGGTTGAGGCGAAATCGTTACCTCAGAAGCATTGAGACGTTCTAAGTCGAGAATGTCATTGACCAGTCGAACTAAGCGATCGGTATTATTGACCGCGACTTGTAAAAAGGGCTGACAGGCTTCAGGCAATGTTCCAAGTTGACCCATAAGCATCAATCCCAGTGAAGCTCGAATCGAGGTGAGCGGAGTCCTAAGCTCATGACTGACGATCGAGACAAACTCATCTTTCATTTTTTCGACAGCTTGCAGGTCACTAATGTCTCTCACAATCCAGGATTGTCCAGCAATCGCACCCATTGAGGATTTGACAGGTGAGATCGTCAAAAACACATCGATCGATCTGCCGTCCTTATGCTGGTGAATTGCTTTTTGGGTTTGTTCTCGTTGTTCTACAAGCTGGACAGGATTTTGCGGGCAAACCAAGGCTTCGATCGAGCGTCCTTGCGCTTCTTCTCGGGAGTAACCATAGGTTTTTTCTGCTCCTTTGTTCCAACTCAGGATGATCCCGTCTAAAGTCGTACTGATGATGCCATCATTTGAAGATTCAACGATCGCAGCAAGTTGCTGTAAGGATTCGTTCGCGACTTGTAGCTCTGCGGTGCGTTGCTGGACTAACGTTTCTAATCCTTCGTAAGCTTCACGCAGAGCGGTTTCTGCTTTGCGCTTCTGTCGGCGAATCTCAGCTTCACGCAGTTCTCGCTCGATCGCGGGAACTAATCGACTCAAAGAATCTTTGAGCAGATAGTCATGCGCTCCAGCCCGCATCACCGCAACCGCAGTTTCTTCTCCCATGCTTCCAGAAGCCACAATAAACGGAATGTCCAGATCATAAGATTTTACGACTTCTAAAACTTGATGCGCTGTAAAACCGGGGAGTAAGTAATCTGACAGAATCACATCCCAAGTTTTGGAAGTTAGGGCAGGGTGTAGAGCCTCTAGCGTGACAACTCGCTCTACCTCTAATCGATAGCCTGCTTTACGAAGAGGGTATAGGAGCAAAAGAGCATCCTCCTCTGAATCTTCAATGATGAGCAGGCGGAGTGAGTTATCCATGAGCTAGAAGTGACGATCGCATTTTGCTAAATCATCCCATAAAGTCTGCTAGGCAGCGAGAAGCGATCGTTCAGGAGCTTGAGGCTTTGGGAGCAATTGTACGATCTCACTTAGCAATTGCTTCGCCGGGCAGGGTTTGACTAGATAAGCACTGATGTTGAGTCGAATCGCAGTAAGATGATGATGGTTCGAGAGATTGCCTGTGAGAATAATGACGGGAATATGACTTGTGGTTTGATTTTCGCGCAGGAAGGCTAGAACACTCAATCCATCCAAGCCAGGTAAGTCAATTTCGCACACAATCAAGTCTGGACACTCTTGTTGTGCTAGGTGTAAGCCTTGTTCGCCATTCTCTGCTTCGATCGCTCGATATCCTTCAAACTTCAGCATTGTCGCTAAGCTATCGCGAAGATCTAATTGATCTTCGATCAAAAGAATCGTGTTCATTCGCAAGTGTAGGGTGAGTGTACTTTACAGCGAATCAATTAACAGGCTATATCAATATAGAATGTTGAAAAGTGAGATTATTCTAGTTACATCTAGTGAAAAACCAGTGAAAGTTGCACACAACAAGCAAAATTCAGCACATTAGCGGAATATCTAAGCTTAAAGTTGGCTTAGTTCAGTAATCGCATGTTGCTGGATTGTTTGCAGACGGGAGATTCGATTAAAAATTCGAGTGGCAAGGATAGAGGGGACGACAGGTTTCATTAGATAGTCATCTGCCCCAATCTCAAAGCTCTGGCTCTGAGTCTGAAAATCTTGACAGATGGTTAAGAAAATAATCGGCAGCCAGCGCCAGCGCTCATGGGCACGAATGGCTTTGCACAACTCTAGTCCAGTTACATCTGGCATTTTTACATCTAGTAGCACAAGACTCGGTTGCATTTCATTCAGGGTTTGCCATAGATTTGCTGGAGACTTTAGAGGAATCACTTCGACTCCTAAGGGGCGCAGGACTTCAGGCAGGAGTGCGAGTAGTGTTTCATCATCATCGATCGCAAGTACTCTGACTTGTGCCGGAGGAGCAAAACAAAAGCCATCAGATGAGTCCACATCTTCAGCATGAGATTTCGGATTCGGGATCGCACCATGATTGACCTTGAGATACTGCTGTAAATAACGAACTAATTCTTCAGTGTGCTGAAGGGTGTGCGGTTCGCTCAGATCTTCAGACTCAAACAACTTTTCGAGCTTCTGGGCAATCTGTGATCCCTCTGAAAATCCGAACATGCCTAGAGCGCCTGCTAATTGATGAGCGCTTTGTGTCGCATTCAAACGGAGAGAGTCTGACAATTCTTCAGTTTTTAGCGCTGTAATTGCCTGCTGCAAAATGATTAAGCGATCGAAGCTGAGTCCTTTCACCTGCTGCCAGATTTCAGCCACGATCGTGTGGGTGCGTTCAGCTTTAGTCACAGGCTCAATCGCAGGAGAATTGACAATCGCTTCATGCGGACTCAGACCATACCCCTGTCCGTAGAGTGTTTGAATCAAATGCTCTGCCCCAACGGTTCGCAATGCCCGCCGGATGCCTTTGATATGTGCCTTGATCGTTGCCTCATCAGGTGGTTCGTCCTCAAGCGACCAGAGACGATCGAGAATTTCACGCCGACTAAAGATACGCTGGGGATGACGCAAAAACAACTCTAACAAAGCGTATTCTTTGGGGCGCAATGTCAAAGGCTGCTCTGCAAAAGTAACTTTGCGATTTGCGGGTTCGAGCCGCAGTCGCCCCCACTCTAATACGGGAGGTGAACTGCTCCCTCGTCGCTGAAGCGCCCGCACCCGTGCTACTAATTCCGCAGGGTCAAAGGGCTTAATCATGTAATCATCTGCCCCTGCATCTAGTCCCAAAATGCGATCGGCTTGATCACCGCGAGTCGTCAGCAGCATAATCAAAATGTTAGACTGCTGCTCTCTTAGTTTGCGACAGAAGCTAATGCCATCCAACTTCGGCAGCATCACATCGAGCAAAACCAGATCATAGGGAAAAAATTGCAGGAGTTCCCAACCTTCTTGCCCAACGGTGGCAATATCAACCACATGGCTTTGATTCACGAGTGTAGAGGCTAACACCGTGGAAACCTGTAGATCATCTTCAACTAATAAAATTCTCATCGCTTCACAAGGGCTATTGGCAGTAGGGACGATTTGACATAATCATTAACCTAATACTCGATCTTGCTTGTTGCAAAAGTCGGATCTGTCGGATGAGCTAGGAAAATTATATTTTCAGGTTCTCACATTGTGCCAGATTATTTGACCCTCGAACTATTCACATCTGAATTAAATGCCAATCTTCTGCTTTTGACATCTTGACCTGGTTAGCGCCGTTGCCGAAGTTACCACGAAGCGCCTTTAATCGGGGACGAGGCAGAACAGAGGGAGTGATCTTCAAGCCTACCGACTTATACGAACATTGCAATTTGTAAAGCTTCTAAAATTTTTTCGTTGACAATCTGAGCAGCTAAATCACCCTCCACAGTTTTTAAGCAACCTAGTTCCTGATAGTACTCAACGATCGGCCACATCTGTCTCTGATTTCTCTCTAATCGCTGCTCGACAGAATCAGGAGAATAAATGAGTTCTAACGATGATCGCTCCAGTAAAATTTGCGGTGAGAAATTGAAATAAACTGCTTGAGGTTGGGGATAGCCCATATATTCTAGGAGCAGATGCAAAGAGTGTGCCTGTGCAAGATTCGTCGGAAAGTCGGTTAGAATCCAACCTTGACGCGCATCAGGCTGCCGGAGGCGAACTTCTAGCATTGCAAGTACTTCGATGTTGGGAGAACTCAATCGATCGAATTGTTGAATCGATTGCAACTCCGTACTGAAACGATCGCGCATCGATCGTGAAAACAGTTGCAGCATTGAGATGTGAGGAATACCAATCTGCTTCGCTAAGATATTCGCCTGTAGATGTACACCTGATTTTTCAAGTCCTAAGAAAATAAGCTGCGTCGTCATAAATGATCCTCAACCCCAGAGACAAATTGATCCATAAATCGAAATAGAGCAATGTTCAAATATAAGCACGCCGGAAAGGTTTTATATGAAAAGACAATAAAAAAAGACTGTGAAAAACTGGGGAAATTTAGATTGAGATCCGCAATTTTGCAGAAGAGTATTTAGTATAATCTCGCAACAAGTCAAATATTTGAAAGTATATTGAGTCGTGTCTACCCCGTTGCTAGAACGCTCAAATCTGCGTATTTTCACACAGCAACTTTGTAAATTCAACTTCTCAATTATTTGCCCCCATGAGAGTGTTACTTGTTGAAGATGATCTGCAAATGTCCACGCTTCTCAAGGCAGTGTTGACCCAAAAGCTCTATAGGGTTGATGTTGCCTTTGATGGCAAAGCAGGTTGGGAATTGGCAGAAGCGATCGAGTATGATTTGATCTTGCTGGATGTGATGTTGCCCAAGTTAGATGGCATTCAGTTCTGTCGGCGTTTGCGCGATCGAGGTTGCCAAACGCTAGTGATGATGATTACAGCCCGGAGTACGATCGCCGATCGAGTTTTAGGATTAAACAGTGGGGCTGATGATTATGTGGTTAAACCTTTTGCGCTACCCGAGTTAGAGGCGCGAATCGAAGCCTTATTACGTCGCAAAGCATCTACGATTTCCTCCATTTTACGATGGGGTAAGCTACAGATTGATCCTCAGACTTGCGAAGTGACCTATGATCAAACCAAACTAGAGCTAACCTCAAAAGAACTGTTACTTCTCAAACAATTAATCGATGGGCGAGTCTATAGTCAGAGTGCCCTGGTTGATCAGCTTTGGTCGCTTGAAGAAGACCCTCCTCGCGAAGAGGCAGTTCGCGCCCACATCAAACGACTGCGGCAAAAACTGAAGTCAGTAGAGGCAGATGACCTGATCGAAACCGTCTATGGACAGGGCTATCGACTCAATCCTCTCTTAAAATCAGCACCCGTCTCTCTAGCGCTCGAAGAGAAGACCGTTCCGACGATCGCGCCATTCACACCGCCCCGGATCTTACTGGTTACATCCGATCAAGAATTTGGCGATCGAGTCATTCAAGAAGCGGCTACCTATCCCCTTGAGATTATCAGCGTCACCAATACCACGATCGCACAGTTGCACATTCGACATCAGGCTCCTGATCTGATTGTGCTGAGTGATGAAATGAGCTTGCCAACGGCTTCGATGCGAGACATTCCGGTTCTTCTGCTTGCCAACTTGCACTTTGATCAGACAAGTTTACTACCGCAGCGTCGCGGAATTTTGTATCATCCCGTTACGCCTGCACAGATTCTCGAATCCTGTCTGGACTGTCTTGAGCCGATATCCAGCCCAATACAGCGCGTCATGATCATTGATGATGATCAGAGCATTCTGCGCTTACTCAGAGGAATTTTAGAAGAGATCGGCATTCAGGTAAATCTACTAGCAAATCCTCTGAGAGTGTGGGAAGAACTTGAATGGTTTGCCCCTGACTTACTGATTCTTGATGTCCAGATGCCGCATATTGATGGCATTCACCTATGTGAGGCAATCCGCAACGACATGCGTTGGGCTTGGCTTCCTATTTTGTTTCTCACGAATCAGCAAGATTTAGCAACGATTCGAGAAATTTTTGCAGCAGGGGCCGATGACTATATTACTAAACCGATCGAGGCTTCGGACTTGACTCATCGCCTGTCAAAACGTCTGACTCGAATGCAACAGATTCGACACCAGGCTGATTTTGATGCGTTAACCAATCTTCCAACCCATCGACGATCGCGCCGAATGCTCAAACAATTACTGCATCTTGCCCATCAAAATCACCAGTCGTTTTGCATGGCAGTGCTAGAGATCAAAGAACTAAAGCAGATCAATCAGCAATACGGCTATCGCTATGGCAATCAAGTCTTGCAGCGGGTTACAAATTGTTTAAGACAAGCATTTCGCAATGAAGATGTGATTGCACGCTGGAATGGAGCAGAATTTATTGTTGGAGTTCACAACTTAGCCTGTCGCGAAGTGATCGATTGGCTCGCTCAGATTTTAGAATCACTCAAGCATCAGGAGCTACGATCGCCCATGGGGACGATCCAAATCACATTTAGCGCCGCAGTCGCTCAATATCCAGAAGATGGTTCAGACATCCAAGCACTCTATCAAGCCGCGATCGCGCGATTGAAGAATCTTGAACATCAAGATCGAATTGTATCGGTAAGCGAGCAACCCTCAGCGATAGAGGTAATGCTCTTGCACCGCAATTCAGAATTTGCTCAGGAGATTATGCGATCGCTGATGACTCGCGGATACCAGAGTCAATGGTTCCAAGAAGGTCGCGCCGCATGGGCAGCCTTACAAGCAGAATCTCCATCAAAACAGAGAGTTTTACTACTCGAAGCAAAGCTTCCAGGATTAAATGGCATATCGCTGCTGCATCGGTTGAAGCAAGAGAAGCGACTGCAATCGACTGCTGTGATTTTGCTCTCGACGCGCCCAGAAGAAGCAGAGAAGGCAATGGATTTAGGGTGTTTTGACTATGTAACGCTCCCCTGTCCCCTGCCCACTCTGATGCAGAACTTGCGAAAAGCTTTTCACCTAGTAAGCTCCAAATCCTGACAGAACTTTGGGGATTGTGAGCAGTAGAATTTTCAGATCTCGCCAGAGCGACCATTGAGCCAGGTACTTGAGATCGAGATCGTTGACTTTCTCAAGATCCAATAGCGTTGATCGTGCTTCAACCTGCCATGCTCCAGTAATGCCAGGGAGCGCATTCAACCGCTGCTGCCCCTTAGGAGAAATACGAACTGCATCATAAAGCGCCCAAGGACGAGGGGCAACTAAGGTCATCTCACCTCGTACCACATTGAACAACTGTGGCAGTTCGTCCAGGCTATATTTTCTCAGCCATTGCCCACACCCGGTCACACGAGGATCATGCTGCAATTTGTGCAATCCTGACTGCGATCCCATGACCTGCTGATGCGATCGTTCTGCATTCGGCAACATGGTTCTAAATTTGTAAATCCGAAACAGTCTCCCTCGCTCTCCGACTCGCCACTGTTTGAAGAAAATTGACCCCGGTGAATCCCGGTGAATCAGCCATGCTAGTGAGAGTAAAACTGGACTCGATAGCACCATTAACCCGGCTGCAACTATGCGATCGCTGACTCGCTTCACCTTCCATCGAATCGGGTATTGCTGCTGCGGCAAAAATGGACAGGCAGGCAGGGTCAAAAAGACCGGAATTGAAAACTGTTCGCACAGGTCTGCCCATTGTTTCAATTCAGTCACCGAGAAATGCGGCGGCAGGTAGAGTTTCGCGATCGTGGAAAATCTTAGAACATGAACAAACTGCGGCGGATAGAGTGAAGCCTGACCCGGATCAACCCGATCTAAAATTGTCCATTGACGACCTTGAACTTCGATCAAGTAGTACTGAGAATGAAATTGCACCCAGATTTGTGCAGGACAAGTTTCGAGGGCGAGTTCGGTAGAAGCGTTTTCGTTCATTGCATCAGTGAAGACGTGGGTTGGGGCATCGTCAACAGAAGCAAAGTGATCAACAGGGGATGGATTTGAAGATTTGACCATTACAGGGGGCAGATAAATTGATAGACGAGATTCAGTAAAGAGGTCAGTTTAAAACTTCTCTTTAGCGAGAGTATCTTAGAGACGAACGTAAGAAATTGATCAAGAATAAGCAGCATCTTTGCCAAAACTTTTCATTTCGGTTTACGCTCAATTCTTTTCAGTAGGAGCGATCAAACTCTACTTATGTCGATATCTTTCGAGACAATTTGCAAATTTATACTACTTAAGATATATCAGTAAACGGGATAGAAATTAATCTGACGAGAGCCTAGACAAAAGTAGAGAGCGCAGTGCCTTGAAGTGTTAAATGAGTAACCCTAAAAGTTAAAAGCCAATTTTAGAGTTAAATGAAAATCATAAAGTTATCAAGAAACAATTTAAGGCAGAAAAGGACGAATTATAATGTTTAAAAATTAGAGTAACGTAACAGAAAAAAGTAAAAAACCAGAGAAATAGAAGCCTTTTCAACTTAAGTTTTTTACAGAATTTGCCACTTCTAAAAAATGCGATATTTACGTATGCGATCGCATTTAACACGCACTTTTACGGAAAGTTTTACAAAGCTGAAATGAGCTTTGTAAAACACACTGAGTATTTATTTTTACAATTATCTTTTTTGTCACAACTTTGTCACATGTCTCTGCGTAAACTGCCAACTGAGCCAAGGACTTTTCAAGGCAGTTTTCTAGAACAAGTCTTTTGCGCTTAATTCTAAACTCGCAATTTATAAGACAAGAATCTACTGCATTCTCTAGATTGTCGCTTGCGAGATCACCGATACCCCCGGATTGCCCGTGACAGATGACGCGGAGCAGTTTGGCATAGATTCAGCAGAATTTGTCATTCACTTAATTGGTCAATCATGCAACCACGACGTACCCCCAGGCGAGCGCACCCTCTGCTTGCTGCTACATTTTTACTGACGACTGGATTCCCTCTTGCACCCGTCTTTGCAGAAGGAACTCAAGCAGGTACTTCAATTAGTAACACGGCAAGACAAGTTCAAGTCGGAGATACGCTCTACTATACTTACAGTTTAACAAACGTCGGGAATGATCCGACTAGCTTCCGGATTCCAAACCTGGCAACAGTCACAGGTCCCGGTACACCTGCACCTTTAGAGTATAGTACCGATGGCGGAGCCAACTGGACTGCGATTGCGGGCAGTGAAGTGATTACTAGCGCGATTCCAGGGCTTACAAATGGAATTGCACCCGGCGGCTCGATGCTCGTGCGCGTGCCTGTAACAATCAGAACCAACTCCGCAGTCCAGATGGGGGCGATATCTACACTGTTGATAATCCCGACGGGACAGCAGGTGGAGAAGTCGCAGGCGCACCAGTGAATGGCGTTCGAGAAGCAAGTAGTACTGCCCAAGCTACCGTGAATCAAACAGCTAGAACCTATGCTTTAGCAACCTTACTCAAAGCTCGTACAGGCTATACTCCAACCGGAGCGGCAGGTCCTGGCGATGATCAAATTGTTTATGGATTGAGCTTGCGTGTTGAGAACAACGATCCAACCGGACGAGGTATTACGCCTGCACCTCTAGCAGGCATGACAGTGAATGGCGTTTCTGGCTCAAATATCTTAGTGTCAGATGCAATTCCTCAAGGCACAACGTTCGTGAGTGCTGTCGCTCCAGCAGGGTGGCAAGCGGTTTATACGGCAGATCCTACGGCATCGATCGATGCCAATCAAGCGACTTGGAGTACAACCCCTGTCGCGAACATCACTCGCGTTGGTTTTGTCAGAACAGGTACGATCGCACCTGGAACGACGGTCAGCGGCTTCCAAGTTACCGTTGCGGTCACTGGCACTCCAGCTTCCATTACGGTTGCCAACATCGGTCAACTGTTCGGTTCGACTCCGAGCCAAGCACCTGGACAACCCGGCGCACCTGTTTATGACGAATCGGGTGACCAAAATCCAAGCAACTACAGTGACGATGGCACCCCTATTGCTGGAACGGATACAAACAACGATGGCGTGCCTGATACTCTGCCACCTACAGTCATCGATGACGGTTTCATCAACACACCGACTAGCCCTGAGTCAGGAAGCGATCCAGGGAACAACAACACAGGTCAAGATGACACCCCAACTCAAGGTGGCGGGGAAGCGAGTATCTTCAATTTGAACACGCCCGTTCCGTCTGCTGTCAGCAATGGACCTGAAGGCGCACCCGAAGCAACCGGACCCTCTGGAACGAACAATGACGACTTTACAAATGCTTCGTCTCCCATTCCACCTAACCTGGTTGCAGGCACAAATGCAAGGCTTGATCCGGCTCCAGTTGCCTTCACAAACACGGTACAAAACAGTGGAACAAGTCCGGGTAGAGTAGTCTTGACTCCGCAAGCTCCAGCAACTCCAGGTCATCTGCCTGCTGGTTCTACCGTAACGATTACGGCGGGTAGTAGTTCTGTCACGTATACCTATGATGGGGCAGGCAATTACACGATCGGAGCCAATAACACGGGCGGACAACCCATTCAAATTAACAACGTTCTACCCGGTGAGCGAGTCAATTATGGGGTTGAGGTCAATCTTCCGTCGAACACACCGTTGTCTACTGACATCGATCGCGGATTCCCAGTTCCAATTTTGGCAAGCATCTTTACAGATCCGGACACCGTTGCGGATGGAACAAATCTGACCATCGATCGAGTCTACACAGGCTATGTCAAAACCGTCAAAGAAAGCCGTATCTTACCTGGAACAGGTCCTGCACCTGCTGCTACTGACACAACTTTCAGCACCGATCAGAAAACTCCCGCTCCCGGCAATGTGATTGAGTATCGGATTACTTATACCAATATCTCAGAGCCACAATCTGGCACAGGTAACATCATTCTTGAAGCAGAACAAGTCGTGATTGATGAGAACGGTGTATCTGGTGCAAACAACACGAACAACTGGGCAAGAGACAATGATAACAATGGCATCATTGACACCAGCAACATTGTCGGAAGTGCAGTAGATTCTGGGACTTCGACGATTACCTTCTTCAGCGGCAACCCAGCAACAACTGGAGCGGCTGACCAAACTGGAACAACGGCAACGACTGATGTGACGCGGTACGTGAATACAGCAACTGGAATTGTTGCCCCTCAACAAGCGCGGACATTTACATTTCGTCGCCGGATGAACTAAGCCCAAAAGCCTTTTTGCTAGGAACAATCTTCTAACGCCACTCCTAGCAAAAAGGGGGCTTCGTTCACCGATCATTCTGCATTCCATTTCTTCACCGGAGAACCCTTATG
The DNA here is from genome assembly GCA_025454375.1 of Leptolyngbya sp. Prado105. GTDB lineage: Bacteria > Cyanobacteriota > Cyanobacteriia > Leptolyngbyales > Leptolyngbyaceae > Leptolyngbya. The sequence continues at coordinate 20,561 of JALOOO010000090.1, forward strand.
AAACGTTGGTCTATTAGTTTAGGTGCAGTTGCACTCATGGCTGCGACATTGCCATTGCTGAACGGTACGCCTGTCATGGCGAGTTTGCAACAGGCTGGAGCCGCGATCGCACAACGCTTACAACGCCCAGAAGTCAAGCTTGACCTGAGCGTTGAAAAGCAAGCGGTGAATGTCAATGCTCAAGGACAAAAGCAAGTGAAGTGGGCAGCACTTCAAGGCAATGCTGTTGTCGAACCGGGTAATGTCTTGCGCTATAGCTTGAACGGCAAAAACGCAGGGGATATCCCGGCTCAAGGGATTGAATTGACCCAGCCCATTCCACAGCGGACAAAATTTGTGCTGAACTCAGCGACGACCAACAATGCAGGCAAGATTACTTACAGCATTGATAATGGCAAAACCTTTGTGGAAGCACCCACGGTGAAAGTGACTTTAGCAGATGGCAAGATTGTCGATCGTCCTGCACCCGCAGAAGCCTACACGCATGTGCGCTGGAATCTTAGCAAGGATTTGAATCCGCAAGCAGCACTGATGGCTTCCTATCAAGTCGAAGTGCGCTAGGTCAAAGTTTGGGGCTAGAGGGAAAGAAAAGTCAAATTAGAGATGTGCTATTCGGCTTGTCTTTCCCTCTTTTTTCATTCCTCAATTGAACTTTCTTCAACCGTTGTAAGCTTTATTCCCCTGAGAGCTAGGGAACAAGAGGAGCCTCGTGAATCGTCCTCAGATGAGAAAAAAAATATATCAAGCTTGTCAGATCGTAACGTTCGCGATCGCAGCAAGCGGAGTCACCACGAATTCTACGATCGCTCAAAGTCGTCCTGTACTGAGCAATCAAGCCGAGTTACGCTATGTTGATCGTGCGTCACAAATCCCCTATAGCAACATTTCTAGACCGCTCGGAACCGTATCGAGTGGCTTAGTTGACCCGTTGGGACGAGTTCTCGGTTGCAACGGTGAACTGCTCCCTGACTATCGCGGATTTTCGGTTGCACTGTATGAACCCAATCCCAGCGATCCGACTGGGACAGAGCTTGGCAATTTGGTGACTCTGACTCCGACAGAAAGCCCTGACATTCCTGGAAATGGAATTCGCCCGGGACTTTCGCCCAATGTTAGTAACATCAATCCTTTCTCACTGACCAATGGCGAGGGGGGCAGGTATAACTTTCTCTTCGATCCCAATCGCGCTCAAACGGCTCCAGGTAGAACTTACATTCTCGTGATTAATCCACCTGCGAACTCAATCTATCGCCAACGTCGCATCAAGATTGAGATTCTTACCCCGACGGGAACAGTGAATAACAATATTGTTCGCTATCTAGCAACTTCGCTAGATGATCAGCCGATTAGTTCAACAGGCGGGACAAATATTACCGATACAGTTGTCTTTGTCCCCGATGCTGAACGGGTGGGCTTAGACCTTTTATCGTTACAGTTTAGTTCTTTACTCTGTCAGTCAGAGCAAATGCAGCTAGTCAAATCGGGCGATCGAGCAACCGCAGAACCGGGTGATTCAGTGATTTATCGGTTGTCGATTCGCAATCAATCGGATGCAGGCTTAACTCAGATTCAAGCAACCGACACGTTGCCGACTGGGTTCAAATTCTTAGCCAATTCAGTCCGAGCAGAAGTCGGGGGACAAAGTGTTCCGGTTACGACTGAGACGCAAGGTTCAACGGTAATTTTTCGCTCTAGTACCACGATTCCACGCGGCAGTGTTTTGAACATTGCTTACGCGACTCAGCTTACACCGGATGCACTGCGAGGATCGGGACGCAATAGTGCGATCGTCAATGGTCAGCGTGTGGATAATGGGTTTGCGGTCAAAGATGGTCCCGCAACACATCAACTTCGCATTCGTCCCGGTATTACTTCTGACTGTGGAACGATTATTGGGCGGGTCTTTGAGGACAAGAATCAGGACGGAGAACAGCAGGAAAATGAACCCGGAATTCCGAATGCAGTCGTTTTCTTAGATGACGGGAATCGAATTACGACCGACAAGAATGGATTGTTCTCAGTGGCGAATGTGCTGCCTGGAAATCGTGCTGGGGTTCTCGATCTCAATAGTATTCCATCTTACACCCTACCACCTAATCCTACATTTCGAGAGCGGCGCAGTCAGTCGCGCTTAGTTCGTCTCGCTCCGGGCGGACTGGTGCGGATGAATTTCGGAGTCGTTCCAGTTTTGCGCAAAGAGGGCAAGTCATGAAGCCGCAATTTTTCTTGTATGTCTCCCTCATTTCAGCAGGGTTTTTGCTTGCCCCTGTCCAGGCTCAGGAGATAAAACCGACATCCCCATCGATTAGCTTACCAGATGCAGTAAAGCCTAGTCCTGCGATTCCGGTTGAGGTGAAGCCTGAAGCTCAAACGAGTCCACAGTCTATTCCAAGCGCGATCGCGCTTGATGAAGTAAAAATTCTGTCGCCTGCAATCAATCAGGTTCTAGACGTTCCGGCAGCAACGGTGGTGATTCAAGCACCTGAAGGAAAGCAGGTCGAACTTCGAGTCAATGGCGTACTTGTTCCTGAGCAGTTGATTGGACGGACAGAGACTCAGAAATCAGGTCAGGTGATCCGAACTTACTATGGAGTTTCGCTGAAACAAGGAAGTAATACCCTTTCAGCACAGATCGTTGGGACGAGTCAATCTGCTCAAGTAACGGTGCAGTTGCGAGGCGAGTTTGAAAAGCTATCTGTCCAAGCAGCCGAAGCAAAAATTCCCGCAGATGGACGATCGATGGCAACGATTCGAGGTGAGCTACTCGACGCACAGGGAAATCGATCGAATCGAGATGCACTGATTACGCTTTCTACAACCGCAGGCGAATTTCTTGATACAGATGCCGCCGAAAATCAACCGGGGTTCCAGGTCAAAGCTGAGCGAGGGCAATTTAGTACACGATTGCGATCGGGTTTAGAAGCAAGAACGGTCACAGTTCGGGCTGCGATCGGAACGCTCGAAGACTTTACTCAACTGCAATTTGAGACGAATCTGCGTCCTTCAATTGCAACAGGTGTGGTTGATTTGCGCTTTGGTCGTCAGGGAACGAATTTCTACAAAAGCTTCCGTGATTTTCTGCCTGTAGATGCGGACAACAACTATCAGCTAGATTTTGGTGCTAGCTTCTTTGCGACGGGAAGGATTGGCGATTGGTTACTGACTACTGCCTACAATAGCGCTCGTCCTCTCAATCAGACCTGCGACGGGACAAATGGCTTGTTTCGACCGAATACACAAGTCTGCGATCAGAACTATTCAGTTTATGGAGATAGCTCAGAATCAACCGTTCTGACTCCTTCGATCGATAGTGTTTTTCTCCGGTTAGAGCGTAATTCGCCGATTGCTGGAGCGGGGACTGACTATGCCATGTGGGGCGATTATACCAGCGAAGAATTTGCGTCGCGATCGCAAGAATTCAGCGCCATGACTCGTCAACTTCACGGCTTCAAGGCGAACTATAACTTTGGCAATTTACAAGTTACCGGGCTTTTTGCAAATAACATTCAAGGCTTTCAACGTGATACGCTCGTCCCGGATGGCACAAGCGGGTTTTACTTTCTCTCGCGACGATTGCTGATTGAAGGCAGTGAAAGTATTTTCTTAGAGCTTGAAGAACTCAATCGTCCTGGAACGGTTCTCAAACGGCAACAGCTTAATCGGGGCACAGATTACGAGATTGACTACGATCGCGGAACGATTCTTTTCCGTCAGCCGATCGCGCGAACAGATGTTGGAGAATTTGGAGAGACGCTAGTTCGTCGGATTGTTTCAACGTATCAATATGATACGCCCGGTTCGGATTCTCGGATGTTCGGCGGACGGGTGCAGTATCACCTCGCACGCGGTTTGAATCGTGAAAGTTGGCTCGGTGCAACCTATCTCAGAGAAGATCAAGGCGCAAGAGATTTTGAGCTTTATGGGGCAGATGCGTTTGTCTCACTGGGTCAGAATGCTCATGCACTTGCAGAATATGCTCGATCGACGAACTTTTCTGATGTTTTAGGACTGGTGAGCGGTTCGGCTTATCGATTTGAACTAGAAGGACGTGAAAATGACAACCATG
>JALOOO010000091.1 GCA_025454375.1 Leptolyngbya sp. Prado105
CCCACTTGAGTGGGGTTATTTCTGTTAGCCCGCCGTTCACGCGCGGGCGGAATGACAACGAAGTGAGAAGGCTTTCAGGAGTTTTGTCAGTCAATCAGGTATGGTTACTTAAGCCTTTCGTAGATTAGAGCTATCACGCTTGCTTTGATACGGATTGAAGCGGAATACATCAATTGTTCACAACTTCAAAGACATCATGCACAGGAGTTGGGGTCTGATCCCCCAGATTTTCAGTCTGCACCTTCACTCGGTAGAGTCCACTGGGTAAATCTTCGATCGCTAGCTTCCACTCACTGTCCTGCTGCACAAAGTTGCAAGTCAGTGCTGGACGATCGCTAGAAATGGGCTGAATTTCCGCTTTCAGCTTTGCGATCGTTGGGTCTGATAGCCCAATTACCCTAGCCCGTAGAGCAACAGGCTCGTCAGGCAGGTACAAGTCATCCAGGCTGAGACTAATAGCTGTTTGAGGTTCACCTTTTCTGACATCTGCTAGAGTAAACTGGCTGAGTCGCAGGATATTCAGTAAGCTGTCCAGAACCTGAGCCTGTTTCTGCAACGCACCATGTTGTTCAGCGATGAAAAAATTATCGAGATTTGACGATCGCTCGATCGGAATGGCTGAAACTTTAGGAACAGTTCCATCTCCGTCCCCCAGATCGGCTCGATTTTGCAATACGGTTGGCAACGTTTCGCTAGCAGTCAGCTTTCCGTCGAGCAATGTTGCAGATTGCAGAGTCGGTTGCTGAGTGCCAGAGATGGGGATAACTGTGAACGATCGTAGATAGCGTTCGTCTTGATGATGTCGTGCAACCGCCGCTTCAATTTCTCGATGGAATGCTAAAGCTTCCTGTGCCCTGAATTTGTCAATGTTGGGAAGGTGATCAACTTCGGCAATGCGATGGTATTCTCCGTTGATGTTGATCACCTTGTAGATGGGTAAGAGTTGATAAGTAGAGGTCAGCGATCGCATAACTTCAGTCAAATCCAGAAACAGTTGTTTGTACCCATTTGCCAGGAAGTTAAGCGCTTTGAGGGAACCTCGGTAGGGCGTACCAAAAGTAAACAGCGCTCGGCTATCTTGCCAGCCTTCTAGCACTTCTAGATAGTAGCGAGCCACTAACCCACCCATACTATGAGCCATCAAAATCACTTTCGCGTCCTCGGCTCCGCTCCGCTCTCGCCAACATTTGAGCCGTTTATCAATCAGCTTCTTCAAAATTCGGGCATTGGCTCGACAGTCGCGTCGCCAGTCGTAGGGAAATTGATAGAAATTGGCGGCTCTATCCTCTGGATCGTTGTAAATATCACCGAGAGTAACCTCAAAGTTATCGGTAATTAAACGTGTGGTTTGGGTGTAGCCGTCAATCTTCCAGAAGCCTGGAATCAGATGGGTATCCTGCATCAGTGCCGTAGCACGAATCCCATCACCCAAACTTTCTGCTTCTGGATCATCCTGTCCTAGTTTCAAATTCCGTATAGTTTGTTCTGTGTTAGTGAGTAACTGCCAGACTGCTTGACCAGACACTGCCCATAGGTCTTTACCATCTTTCTGCAAGACACTTCCCAAAACGCCGGGAAGAATTACAATCATGTCTTTCATGGGTGCTTTGTTTGTCATGATTCTCCTCATCATTTAAGTTCAGTAATAGGGTGTTCAAGATTGATGCTATTTGGGATTCATTCGAGCAAAATGCTCTAGTAACATGCGGTGAAAAAAGACATAGCCACCCCCAATTTTTCTCATCAGCAGACGGTCTGAGGCGAAGTCAAGGAAACGGGTGTAATTCCAGGGAATATAGTTGTTGCGGTGAAGAATGAGGCGTAAAATGACGTGCTGAATACAAGCTTTACCCGCATCACTACACAGCCCAACGATTAGCCCACCACTCACAACGCCCTCAAAAAGATAGTGCAAATCATCAACAAAAGACTGATCAGGGTAAAGGGACTGAATAATCGGTCCATAAAGCAGTCCAACAATCAGTCCACCCAATACCGTAAAAAATCCAGCATTGCGAATCGATTTCCAAATTCCCTGGTTAGCAATTGTTTTTGAATCTATGTCTGAACCTCTCAGTCCATTAGCTGCCCCAACACTTAGACCAATACTGAGACCATAGATCAGTCCATCAACTGCCCTGTTTACTGCGAATCCCTGTGAACTAAACAGAGAGTACGCTAACGTACTGATGAGCGCTCCTATTAGCCCAATAGCTATTGTATACTTGCTAAACAAGCCTCTTACTATTCCTCGAAGAGAATACTTTACAGTCTCAACCATTTTAATTTCTTTTTCGAGACCAGAAACCAGTCCAACACCTAACCCCAGAGTTAACCCATAACTTTTTCCATACCCCGCAAAACCGTAAAACATACCAACAATTAGCCAAACAGCAAGGACGTAAATGACTACATTTCCGATTTGATAGAAGATTGTTTGAGCTTTAGTTCGCAACCAGCTTGGCTGCATTCTCTCAATCAAAAAGACCGTTCGTGATCCTTGTGCCATCCGTCCTGCCAGCCATCTTAACCATCTCAGCACCTGCTCTTTTCGATAGAGTGCAGTAGATCCTCGTTTTAGCTGTCGATCGATATAAGTATCAAATAAGTGTTGGCGGCGATCTGAAGTAGAACTTAGTTCATTCATCAACTTATCGATCGACCACCCCTGGTAAGCTGCACTCATAAAGTTCAAAATCAGCGGGGTTTGAGCAAACTGCTCTAGGTCAGAATCTTGTTTGAGCAATGCTTTTAAGCCTGCCAGAGATCCACCGACACAATCCAAAACCTCATACACCTGCTTAGAAAGAAGTGGCTGAAGGCAAAGGGCACTGCTAATCTGTAGGCGTTCTGTCAGAGCTTCATAATCTCGCACTCGGCTGCAAACCGCTAGCTCCGTCTGGGGAAACAGTTCGATAAACTCATTCAGTGCCCGAACGCAATCATTGCGATACGCTTCCTTGACTTCATCCAGTCCATCTAATAACGGAATGATCTGCTGGTTTCTGATCCAGGGTTCACTCAAGGATCTTGGCACTTGATATTTTTCTAGCAGTTCATCGATCAGCCAATCTACAATGGGCTTTCGCTTCCTTGCCCAAGACGACAGGTTCAATACGATCGGCATGGGTAAGCTCAGATTCTGATCACTGCGTTCGATCAAGCGTTGTGCGAGTTGCAGGAGAGCGATCGTCTTTCCGGCTCCTGGAGTTCCTAGAATTAATAGCGTCCGCCCCTGCCCTATTTCCGTATAGATCTGCGTTTCTCGTAGCTTCTCATAGGAGCTATCCAACTCTAAAGACAAGGCTTCAATCCCTTGCGATAGATCCGCGCTCTCATCGGGACGAGCTTTTAAGTCAAGTTTAATGGCAGCTTCTCCCTGGAGCGATGGCTTGAGAAATCCTTCAATCCAAAACTCCTTGACCTCGCCGACTAGAATCTTACGTTGGTCGTATTCTGTTTTTGTCAGATTAGCAACCGCAGACTGCGCTGAAAATTGCCCAAAGTTGTCATAGGCTACTCTTGCCTGGTCTTTGTAGTCTTTGCGATCGATCTCCTGGCGCATCTCTTCCTCAAATTCCGGTAGTAAATCAATGGGTTCGGTTTGGGGTTTAACCGTCTCGTCTACTAAACCCAATGAAACATTGCGCTTTATTGATGCAGGTTGAACAGCACTCTCTACTGGGGCAAGTGGTAATGCGCTCTTCTTTCGCAGAACTGGCTTTAAATGTTCTGGTACATCCAGTTGTGCAGTTTGTACCCCTGACCCAAGATATTCCGCTTTACGAAACTGTCTAGTTTGAGTCGATTGAGAATTTCCCTCACTCCAAATTTGAATTGCCACACAACCCATCTCATAGGCTTGCTCAACCGTTTTTCCAGCCGCCAAAGCTTTATAGAAGCCGACTGCAAAGAAATAAGCGGCTTGATCCAGAATAGGCTGGCTCATTCCCACAACATAATTGATATAGTCAGCGATCGCTTCTGCCTGTTGGTCACTATCACAGGCATTGAGGACAACACAGTTAATCTCATCTGCCAGCGTCTTAAATAACCGAGTCAATATCTCTGTACTGACAAACCGTTCTCGCCCCTGCTCATCCTGAAAAACTAATCCTTGTTCTCCGGCTCCATGCCCACAGAAATGAACAAGTTGTGGATTGTGTTCTGTAAGCAGTTCCGGTAGCTCTTGAGAGCGTACACCCAATCCATAGCGGATTTCAAACTTCCCCAGGCGTTGTATTGCTGTCGTTAAATCTGAGACTTCTCGCTCAAGATTCAAATCGCGTCTTGGATTGGAGGATAAAATTAGGAGTCTCTGCATTTTATTGCCCCGGACAAGTTGTTTAGTTCCTTTACCGTTTCACCACAATCTGTACCTGCTTTGTAACCCACTCCTGCCGGGGATCTACGACAACAATAGCGGCTCGCGTTGTCTTCGGTGCTTGATCTAGATCAGCCCCGATCATTTTCAGCAAGTCATTGAGTGGATTAATTCCCTCAGACTCTCCGCTTCTCGTTACAGATTGCGCTGCCAGATCCTGATCAAACATAGCTCCTCGTGTAGTGAGTGGCTGATCCAGAGCAGGGAGTGTGAGCCAGCGGAAATCTGCCAATCCCTGTTGAACCGCAAAGACTTTCAGAATCTCCGTAGATTGCTCATAGGCGGGGTCATCTGGCACTTTCAGCCGAAGCGGGATCTCTTCTTCTGCACCTGCATCCAGTGGAAAGAATGGGGAGTCGATTCCGCCGATCGGGATTTGCGAAACTGCCCAGGTTGGCTCCAGATCCAGTACCGCCACTTTCAACGGTCGAGCGCCTCGATTAGACAATCGCAGACGCACTATCTCCTCATTTTTGACAACGAGATTCTGAGGATCGGGGAAAGGTTGCCTGTCTTCGGTTAGTAACTGTACCTCCAGAACCTGAGCCAGTTTGGAACTGGCGTTATCTAAGCTTTGCACCGCTTGATACTTTGCTAGATGAATCAGACGATCGACGACTCGCTGAGGTGCATCTGGATCATTGATTGACAGCAACGGTCGGAGATTCGGAATGGGCTTTCCTTTACAAATCTCGTAGTTGCCCTGGCGATCGATCGCAACCTGATAGAGTGCCGATTCTCCTGCTTGTTCTTCTACAACCCAACCATTCCCAGCCAAAGCCTGTCGAACTTTATCTAATGCCTCTTTCTGAAGATCCACTAACTCTGATGGCAGTTCGCTCTCCTGCTCACCCACGGTCTTACTGTCCGTCAAGCGAACCCGCTGAATCAATTCAATCGGGGCAGAAACCATAATTGCGGGCGCACCAGGTTCCAATTTGCCCGTGATCTCAATGCCGCCTTCTTCGGGTTTTAGCACTCTCGCCATTGATTCAGAAGCATTGACCTGTGTCAGTTCAACGATCGCAACCTGGCACGTCTGATCCGTGAAGTCAGTAGTATTGAGCGGATAGATCGAAAAGCGAGTGCCTTTACTTAATCCCTGAGCCTGTCCTGCATTTAACGTGATCTGAGTGTCTGAAACCACTTTGATCACAGAGACTGTCAAAGGAGTAGACCAGCGATCGCTCTCAAACACGCGGCGATCGCTTTCCCCCAGAATCATCGGAATTTGCTGGGAAAACTTGCTTTGAATTTGAGCCGTGACGCGATCGTGTAGAAGTTTATAGGTCAGCGGTTGTCCACTTTTGGCGGCACTGGCGAGCGTATCAATCATCCAATAGGTCAATGCACCATGCCGCTCTGTTCCACTGCTGGGTACATATTCGTAAGCGTATTCGTTGGGACGACAGGCTGCTAGTAAAACATACTTTCGAGCTTCAGGGAAGCCTGCCACCCGAATTCCTTGATGACCCGTCTCTTCTAACCAATTGCGTTCTAACTCTTCTTGACTAGCAACTAAGCTTTCGCTGGTTCGTTTTAGGGTATCAGTTTGCGCCCCACTCCTAATTTCAGCATCTCCACGAGTTGCACCACCCGAATGGCAACTATCTAAAATCAAGGTGACAATTAGATCTTTATCTGTCATTCGCTTGAGCAGCGTCGTCATCTCTACATCTCGTAGATAGCGTCCCTTCTCGGTATCACCAATATCCATCGGCACGATCGCTTCATCATTCTGTTCTCCAGTCCCCCGTTTCAAATTGGGGTAGACCGTCGTTGCTCGTCCGCCATGACCTGCATAGTGAATGTAAACTTGCTCTCCTGGTTGAGCAGTTGCCGTAATCTCCTTAAACGCCTTGACGATATTTTCGTAGGTCGGCTCTTCTTGAGCAGATCTCACTTCTAGTAGCACAGTATCTTCTGGGTTGGGAGCAATGAGTTTACGGATGCGCTCTGGTGGAACCTGCAAGTCTGTCTTGAGATAAGTTTCAATTAAGTTAATGTCCCGCACAGCCCCCTTCAGGCTTTTGTAGAGGCGATTGGGTTTATAGTGATCAATTCCAATCAGCAAGACATGAATTATCGATGTTTTTTCTGACATATATGCTTACTTCAGTTGAGAAAAGGACGATATCATTTGGAGAAAAAGTCGAGATTCTGTCTAATTTTCAGGATGATTTGAAGGAGGATATAATTTCTGAACTTGCGACTCAGAAATGTCGATCGACTCCTCTTCTTGATCGATAGCACCCTGTTCAGATTCTTGCTCTCGAATCGGTTTCACTCGACTCAATGGTTCAGCAGCAGGGACATCGCCTTGTTCTTCGTCATATAGGGCAAACCAGGGAAATCCATACTGTGTGTAGGCTTGTGCCGTAATTGGGGTTGGTAGAGGCTCTAGATCCGTTAGCTCACGGTACTGTTCACTGTTGACGATATAAACCGCGATCGAACCACAGTTTGCCAAATCCCAGGTATCAACACCAAAAGCATCGAGATAAATCTTTTGGCTCATCTGCCCTCCTGCTCCCAATCCCATCTCTGCACCGATCGGGAGCGATAGAGCGAGTCCCCTGGATTCAAGGTTAGGCTCAGGGGGTGGTTGATCAGGAAAGCGTTCGGGTTTTGGTTCATAGACTAGAATTTGGATTCCTCCAAACTCCTCAACTCCACTAACTTGAGCTTCTACAGTAACTCCCAAACCGAGTGGCATCGCTACAAATTGACGAGTAGAGTTACGACCCGCATTAATTCCATCAAGCCAGGGTTGGTGGGGGCAAACAATGTAGTTTTGAGGCTGAGCCTGAAGTGCTTCATCCCAGGCTTGTCCGGAGATAGCATTGACTTTGCCGATCGCAATCTTCACTGCATTAGGTTTCCACATCGCCCCATCAAACCCCAACCACAAGGCTTCTCGCTGATACATCGAAATAAAGTAACTGTTTGGAGATTGCCAGCTTGGGGGCACCCGATCCCAGTAGTCAGAGACGGAGTGAATTGGAAATGCTCCAAGCCCTGGGGGTAAGGGATAGACGTTACCATCATCTGGAATTCTCAATGTGCGTTGAAATGACACCGAGAATCGTTCTCCAATATGGATACGATTGTTGTGAATAGTAACGTCTAGCATGGCAGTTTTCTCACGATCGCGTTTCCAATGATGACACTCAATCATTCTCCCTATGGAATAACCAGAACCATCCCAACTTCGAGTTTGGTTGGGTCAGGTCCGATTGTGTCGCGATTGGCATCATAAATTCTGCGCCATGATACTTCACTTCCATCTCCATAGAATTTTTGGGCGATCGACGAGAGAAAGTCACCCGGCTGCACCGTATAGGTTTGCCCAGGGGAACCTCCCGGATACACTTCGCCCATAAATGCTTTGTCTGTTGCTGAAAGATACTTATTCCAGCCAACCTCAAAGCCATTGGTGGTCAAACCTTTCGAGACAGAATAGAGCATGATTGACTGGGTATCAAACTGAGAGAATTGGGTGACATCTCGGCTGTATTGTGCAAACAAGTTGTGGTCAACCTGCTCTTTAGTCCAGTTATTGGGTGGTCCCATATAGTAGCGGTAGACAGCATCCCGATTCCAGGGAATTCCAGCTTCGGGATGTTGGTGTTCATGGATCATACCGAGTGCGTGCCCAAATTCATGCAGCACCACGCTGGAGTAGTCTTCATCGGATGAATTAGGCTTGAGCCAACCGTAGTTCATCGTGGGTCGATCGAGGGGTTGTCTTAAAGCATCTGTGCCCATGTAAGACCAGGAGCCACCTGGCTGACAGGAAATGCGAATCTCCGCATTGGGGTCATTTCCAAAGGCAAATCGAATATTGATATATTGGCTCCACTGGTGTGCGACGGCTTCAATTTTTTGCCGAACGATCGGATCACCATCCAAAAAGCGCACCCGCAGAGTTTGACCCGGTTGCCACTTCTTATCCCGCAGCACCGCACCACGAGCATCGCCATCTGGGTGAACATCAACACAAACTTTAAGCATTTCCATTGAAGTGTCAGACATCATATGCCTCCTTGTTGTTTTGTAGATTGTTCCTGAGCAGTAAAATGAATCATCATAGAAATCGGCGTTTTAGCACGCTAGGTTTTCACCCGGAGTCACGCCCAACTGGTTAGTAAACTGCTGATAGAGTTGTATTCTGTTTTGAGCCTGTGGAGTGACCTGCCCTCGTCCACATTCAATGCCACCATTGATGATATTGATGGTCATGCCAAAGCCAGATGTGCGGATCGCATTGTGACAGGAAAGCTTGGGTGGTTGGGGAGTCATCCAAAACCATAGAGCGGTCATGAAAGAGATAGAGCTATCTGTCGCAACTAGGTCAGGATTGTTGAGCAGATCAATGCCGAGTGCTGTCCCACATGCGGCATAGTTGTAGTTCCACGACAACTGAATTGGACCGCGACCATGATAGGTTTTACCTGGTATACATGGATAGATATTTGGATCGCAGTAGTGCGACCAATTTGCTGTGTTCAGTTCTTCAACATACTTTAAACCTCCCGTCTCATGAGCAATATTTGCTAAGAACGCAGCCGCCTCGCGTTTGCATTGTTCGTCTGTTCCGTCATTGCAGAAGCTAGGGTATTTCTGTGTTGCTGCCACTAGACCCTCATACGAGTAAAAACCATTTCGGTTTGGGAACATTGCTTCAAAGGTTGCGGATGGCACAATACCTTTAAACCCCTTGCCTAATGAAGGGGACGGCGGCGAAACAGACCCATTAGGAATACAGAGTTCCTGCCCTGGTCGTAACGTTGTCGTATCTGCGTCTGTAACGGGTGTACTATCTGTTTTCTGGATTTCACGCCAGCGATTCCCATCCCCTAACTGTTGTTGAGCAATCAAAAACAATGTATCTCCTGCTTGGACAATGTATGATTTACCGGATATACAAGGCATTGTTCAACTCCGAAAAATAAACTATAAAATTACTTTGACTGATCATTTGCAGCTAGGTGCTTTGCTTAACTGTCTTTATCGTAGAGATTCATCTCAAGAGAAACATCTGAAGAACGTCTCGACTTCCACTTAACGAAGTAGAGTCAATTCGGTCAACCTTCGCTGATTAACTGAGCATGATCACTTAAGCCTTTCGTTGATACCCATGCCCTCGACAGCCAAACAAGAACGACTCAAGCCCTCCCTTTCTAGATGTCGCAGAACTCTAAGCTTGCAGTGTGATTAAGTAGAGAGACTCAATTGAATCTAAGTCCGGCAAGTTCTTGCAAGCTATATTTATTACCTATGTTGTAATTCTCGATTCTGCTTGAATGACCAAAGCAGAAGGGCTGCTAGTAAGGGTTTAATTCCGTTTAGGAGCAGAATCCTGGATCGTCCATGCCGGGAAGTATAAATGCGTTACCTACTGAGTTGATTGGCGGCGGAGCGCAACGTATTCGCAGGTCGTTTCAAGGAGTAGCGATCGCTTAGTCTTCAATAATAGATTTGAGTTTAGTGCCAGTCGTCCTCAAGCACCCCCATTACTGACGATCAGTTGTAAATTCAAACGTTTAAGAAAGATTAAGAATGCTAAGATTTGTGTCCATCTCTGTCATCAAGTCAGCATTTTTCAGAAAAATCGGGTTAAATCTAAAGAAAGTATTAAATTATTAAAACTCCCCTTTCGTTTCCCCATTATCGATCGTGTTATCACTCAGGAGCGGTTCCAATGCAGCTAGTTCCCCGACCGTCTCACTCCTTACTTCCAGACCATGCTCAATTGACTAAAATCTCTCAACATGCAGAAGTCATAAAACCCGATCCAGACGAACGGATTGTGGTTCTGATTGACGGTGCGAACCTGTTCTACGCCGCGATGCAACTGGGAATGGAAATCGACTACACCCGGCTTTTGAACTGTCTTACCAGAGGTCGATCGCTGGTTCGCGCCTACTTCTACACCGGAGTCGATCGCACCAATGAAAAACAGCAGCGATTTTTACTCTGGATGCGCCATAACGGATTCCGCGTCGTCTCCAAAGAGTTAATTCAACATCCAGACGGCTCAAAAAAAGCCGATTTGAATATTGAAATGGCAGTCGATATGCTGACGCTTTCTCAACACTGCGACACGATCGTATTACTCAGTGGCACAGGTGACCTCACCTATGCCGTTGATCATGTTGCCTATCGCGGGGTCAAAATCGAGATTGTTAGCCTTCCCACTATGACCAGTGATAGCTTGATCAATGTATCTGATCACTTTATTGATTTGACCAAACTCAAGTCAGACATTGAGAAACTCCGTCCCGTTTAAGAACGAATCCCAGACTGAACCCGCCACAGTGCAGAGTAAACGCCATTGAGGACGAGCAGTTCTTCATGTGTGCCTTGCTCGACGATGCGCCCATCTTCCATCACATAAATACAGTGTGCCTGTCGAATCGTCGAGAGGCGATGCGCGATCGCGATCGTCGTGCGATGTTGTGTGATAGTGTCAAGCGATCGCGCAATTGCTGCTTCGGTTTCGTTATCGACCGCAGAAGTCGCTTCATCCAGGATTAGGATCGGCGGATCTTTGAGAATTGCTCTTGCAATGGCTAGTCTTTGTCTCTGTCCCCCTGATAATTTTTGCCCACGCTCTCCAACGATCGTGTCATAGCCTTGTGGCAACATTGCAATGAATTCATGCGCTTCAGCAAGTTTTGCCGCCTGGAGAATCTCTTCTCGACTCGCATCAAAACTTCCATAGGAAATATTTTCAGCGACAGTGCCATGAAATAGGAAAACTTCCTGACTCACCCAACCGATACAGCGTCTAAGATCGCGGAGTTGCAGTTCTCGAATGTCAGTACCGTCAATGAGAATTTGCCCTTGCTGAATTTCATAGAATCGCAGGAGCAATTTTACTAAGGTACTTTTCCCGGAGCCTGTTGCACCGACAATTCCGATCGTTTGTCCGGCGGGAAGATGCAGCGAGAGATGGGTCAAAGCAGGGGTGCGATCGCGGTAGGCAAAGGTAATGTCTCGCATCTCAACCTCACCTTTGACCTGATGGGTTGGAAAGGGTTGATTTCCAGTGGGAATGGAGATCGTAGTATCGAGCAAGTTCATCACGCGATTGATCGATGCCATTGCACGCTGGTATTGATCCAAGGTCTGTCCCAACTGTGTAAAGGGCCATAACAATCGCTGAATGATAAATACCATAAATCCATAGGTTCCCACTGAAAGCCGACCATTGGCAGCTTCAAGTCCACCTAAAAACAACGTTGCAGTAAATCCAATCAGAATCACAAATCGAATCAGTGGAACGAATGCTGCGGAAAGCACGATCGCTTTTCGGTTACTCTTGCGATAGGCTTCACTTTCAACATTCACGCGCTCAAGTTCATAATCCTCAGCCGTAAAGCTTTTGATCGTTGCAATTCCTGACAGGTTATTTGCCAATCTGGCATTGATCAATCCTGATTTTTGTCGGACATCAGCGTATCGAGGCGCAAGCATTTTTTGAAACACAAATGTGCCGCAAATGATGAACGGGATCGGTAACATTGCGAGCCATGAAACCGATGGGGCAAATGCGATGAAGGTTCCACCCACAAGCAATACCGTGGTAAAAAATTGCAGAATCTGATTTGCACCACTATCGAGAAATCGCTCAAGCTGATTGATGTCATCATTGAGAATGGCGAGCAAATTCCCAGTCGTTTCTGTTTCAAAAAAGCTCAGTTCTAGCTCTTGCAAATGTTGATACGCATCCAGTCGTAAGTCATGCTGCATCGTCTGAGCTAGATTTCGCCATTGTCGATCGTATAAGTACTCAAACAGCGATTCCAATCCCCAAATCAATAACGTCAGCATCGAAATCACGGTTAACTGTCCTGGAATACTTGTTACCCCAAGTTGAGCAATCCAAGATTGATCCCGTTTTACAACAATATCAACTGCAATCCCAATCAGATAGGGCGGTGCAAGGTCAAATACCTTATTCAGAACCGAGTTGATACTCGCTTGTAGCGCTGAGATGCGATAGATGCGATCGTAATCAAACAATCGCTTGAGAGGGTGAGTCTTTGCCTGAGTCATAGCAACGAGATTCAAGTAATCTCACTATGCTACAACTTGCGATCGTCAAATAAAACTCTCCATGGCTTGGGTATGAGATATTCAAGATTTAATGCGTTAACGAAATTGTTAGACTAGGATGTGTAACTTTGCTGTTTCTGCATATGTCTGCCGAACAAGATAAACCTCAACCTGCCGCTCCTGCGCAAGCCTCAGAACCCGAAAAAGTTTTATGCCCTCATTGTTTGCGCACAGCGACCAATGGGATCAAATGCCAAGGAATCTGCGTTGCTGATAACGGCTACTAAGCGACAGTCGGCGTAGTCACCTCCGCAGCGATTGGAAATGTTGGGATCGCGCTTTGTCTTGAACTCGAAGACTTGAAAAGACAACTTGACGAGCTTTAGAACAAATCTCGTATGATGGACATTAAGACCTCATATTCAGCATTTCCCATGAGTCAAGCTTCTGAGCGAGTTCGTTGGACAACTGAAGATCTCAAGCTGTTACCAGACAGCAGCAACCGCTATGAAATCATCGACGGAAATTTGCTCATGACTCGCGCGCCACACTGGAAGCATCAGAAAGTCATTGTCAAAGCTTCCAGGATCTTGGACACATGGGCAGAGACAAGCCAACTTGGGGAAACAGTCGCTACACCTGGAGTCATTTTCGATGATGCAGATAATGTGATTCCAGATTTGATCTGGATTAGCAATGAGCGGTTGGCAGCAGGAGTTGACGAAGAAGGACATTTTACGATAGCTCCTGATCTAATCGTTGAAGTTCTATCTCCTGGGAGTCAGAATGAGCGCCGCGATCGAGAAACCAAATTAAAACTCTATGCAGAGCGTGGAGTCAAAGAATATTGGATTTTAGATTGGCGAACCCAGCAGCTTGAAGTTTACGATCGCCAAGGCGTACTGCTGAAATTAGTCGCCACTCTGTTCGCTCAAGATACTTTGACCTCTGGCATTCTTCCGGGATTCAGTTGTGCCGTGTCAGAGTTCTTCCGTTGATTGCTGAGATTCATCTTAATTGAGAAGGGATAGAACCCAGACCTCCATCAGTTTGCCAGACTCTTGCCAATATTGCGATGCAGATTGAAGAAGGTCCTGAGCGATCTGCCACTGGTCAGGTTGGGCTTTCGCGAAGATATCAGGTCGATCGTAGATCAGTATATATTTTTGAGCAGAAACCCAGCTTAAGTCACGGATACATTCATCAAAAGCATCCCAGTTTTTGCCAAAGTACGCTGGAAAATCCATCACTTCAGCCGTTTCGCGCAGAAAATCCTCCTTAGTGGCAATCTTCCTACCATCTAAATAGAAGACTCTCGCTCCTTCTTGAGAAGCGCTTTTTGCTGCTTCCGCCTGAAGATCAAGTGCGGAACGTTGCTGCAATTGCACAGGTTTCCTCCGTTAACGAAGACGCTGTTACTCCCCCTTGAAACTTATTGTAATGGTGCATCGTAGATGTTCTCTTCTTGACCAATTACATTTGAGATGTAAGAACCCCTTAATCTTCCCGGACTTTAAACTTGGTAATTGAGATGGATCTAAGAAACTGATTCCTAGAATTGCCGATAAATTTGCGTAATCCTCGCTAAAACATTCAATATAGTTTGCGCTTAAGCTTGAAGTGCTGCAATGAGAAGAAAATTCATATGGGACAGCTATTTGACCGTGTTAGCCGCATCGTTCGGGCTGAGGTGAACTCCGATAATTATACTGATAAAAGCCCTCAATGGAATGAAGGAATTACTCTAGTCACTGGAGGAGCAGTTGCAGGCGCAGCCATTGGTAACGTTGGGATATTAGCAGGTGGAGCAGGGTATAGCCTTGGTGCTGTCCCTCTCGCATCTCTTGGGGCATTAACAGGTACAGCCCTTTACGAAGCATTACGATCTCTCATCGAAGATGATACTTCTTCTACGAGTGCAGCAGTGATTGGAGCAACAGCAGGCGCAGCAACCTCAGCAACTATTGGAGGCGTTGGGGTTGCTGTCGGGGGAAGTGCAATCGGAGTTGGTATGGCTTCAATGGCAGTAGGGGGAGCAATTGTTGGAGTCGGTTTAGTTGGCTTAAGTCGTTTACTTCAGCAAGGTATCGATCCAGAAAAGCTTCTAGATCAAGCGATCGACCAGATGGAGATGAACTTACAGAATGCACGCCAAGCACTTATCAACTTGATTGCCAGTCAAAAGAGAATCAACCAACAGTACGAAAAGACCCAAGTAGAGATTGATAAATGGGAACGGCGGGCACAACTTGCTTTGCAGAAAGACGATGATTTTCTAGCGAGAGAAGCTTTAACCCGTAAGAAGATAAACTCTGAACGCCTCAACAGTCTTAAAATTCAGACTAGCCAGGAATCTTCATCTGTTACAAACTTCAAGAAGAATATAATGTTTCTAGAGGTAAAGATCGTTGAAGCCAAAACGATGAGAGCCAGCCTGAAAACTCAGATTGCAGCAGCTAAGGTAAATGCACAACTCAGCCAAACCAGTATTGCAATGGCTGCTTTTGAGGATATGGAGGAGAAAGTGATGCGATTAGAGGCGAGACCGCAAGCAACCGCAGAACTCATGGGAGCAGATTTAGAACAACAGTTCGCCGCTTTAGAATCTAGCGATCGCGATCTTGAACTCGAAGCAATGAAGCAGCAAATGCTGGCAGGGTTATCGCAATCTCATCAATCATTATCTGAAAATGCTACTTCACAGTCCCAGGCAACCCAAAAACCGAAAGATGCAGTAATTGATATTGAACTAGAAGATTTGAAGCGACAACTTGAGCGACTTTGATTTCTGATCTTCCGACTTTTTTCCATTGCGATGACTGTATATCAATAGCCGCTGGTTCAACAATTCAACTTTGGATGAAATTTGGAAAGACTTACCAGAGTTTTAGCCTCTCAGAGTTTTCTGAGCGAATTCGTACATTTCATTCAACACAAGCGGCGAAATCTCGTGTCCCATATGAAATTCTTGATGGTCGATCGCGCTTGCTTCGTCCTGTTTTAGCTGATATTCTCATCAAGCTTTGGTAAATCTCATTAAGATTTCAATGGACGCAAAACCCAAAATTTATATGGATGTCTGTTGTCTTAATCGCCCTTTCGATGATTGGACGCAGCCTCGGATTCGTCTTGAAGCAGAAGCCATCCTGGAAATTTTGGCAGCTTGTCAGGCTAGACAATTTCTTCTTTTCAGCAGCACAGCCCTTGAAAATGAGATCAATCGTACCCCTGATCCTTTACGGCGACAGCGGGTTCTTGAGTCTCTTGACATTGCTCACGATAAAATTATTGTGGATCAATCAATTCTCGATCGCGCTCAAGAAATTGCGACAATAGGGTGTAAACCTTTTGATGCACTGCATATTGCCTGTGCTGAAAATGCTCAAGCCGATGTCTTCCTCACAACTGACGATCGACTCATTCGCAAAGCCCAAGCAAATCCCTCTGATTTTCAGGTTCAAGTTGCAAATCCTCTGCAATGGTTGATTCAAAACGCTACTAGCTCAGGAGAATAAGTCAATGACTCCAATCGAACTAAACTACAAAGGTTTTCAAGCACTGGTACAAGCCTTGGGATATGTTGATGCAATTCGGTTCCTCAAACAATTTGATCAAGGAAGTGGCAACTATACTCAAGAGCGCGATCGTTGGCTCAACGACGTGACTCTGGATGAGATTTGGCGAGATTTACAAAAGTCTTAGTAGTTTAGAATTTTGTGAGCAAATTCGTACATTTCATTCAGGACGAGTGGCGAGATCTCATGCCCCATATCGAATTCTTGATAGTCGATCGAGCCTCCCAATTCTTCTAAATTCGCCTTTGCCTGCTGCGCTGCCGCCAGTGGAACGACCGGATCTTGTCTGCCATGCACCATCAAAATCGGCGGAATCTTCGCCCCAGGATTCAAGGGCGCATGTTGATACCCACTCAAAATCATCAGACCTGCTAACGGTAAAGACAACCCTACATCTAACGTCATCGCTCCGCCTTGAGAAAAGCCTCCCAAAATCGTGCGATAGAGAGGAATTCCAGTCGTTTGCTCCAATGAATTTAGCCAATCGGTTAGCTGTTGGCGACTACTGAGTAAATCCGATCGCTGACTCAAATCTGTCGAAAAATTCGCATCGCTCAAGTCATACCACATTCGCCCTTCTGAACTGTAAGGATGCTGAAACGGGGCATCAGGCAGAATAAATTGCACGTCATCTAATTTCAACAACGAGCAGAGAAACGACACATCTTGAGCATTTGCGCCCCAACCGTGGAGCATGACAATCGAAGCTTTTGCAGGTTCAGATTTAGCGGGAATCGCGATCGCGTTCAGCATAGAAATTCACAACTCATCCAGACGATTGTAAGCTTATAGATCTCTTTTACTTGGGAACTAGATCAATGGCACGTCTCGCACTATTAAGCGTCTCCAACAAAACGGGCTTAGTTGAGTTTGCAAAGAAATTAGTCGAAGAATTTGGCTTTGATATTATCAGCAGTGGCGGAACGGCTCAGACATTGAAAGAAGCAGGTTTGCCCGTGACGAAAGTTTCGGACTACACGGGATCGCCAGAAATCTTAGGCGGACGGGTGAAAACGCTGCATCCTCGAATTCATGGCGGAATTCTGGCGAG
Source organism: Leptolyngbya sp. Prado105 (assembly GCA_025454375.1). Classification (GTDB taxonomy): domain Bacteria; phylum Cyanobacteriota; class Cyanobacteriia; order Leptolyngbyales; family Leptolyngbyaceae; genus Leptolyngbya. The sequence continues at coordinate 17,075 of JALOOO010000091.1, forward strand.
ACGAGATTTGCCGGAGCATATTGCAGATTTGGAAGCTCAGAACATTCGCCCGATCGATCTCGTTGTGGTCAATCTCTACCCGTTTGAGCAAACGATCGCGAAACCGGGTGTGACGTTAGAAGATGCGATCGAGCAAATTGATATCGGCGGTCCTGCAATGGTTCGCGCTTCCGCTAAGAATTTTGCAAATCTGACCATTCTCTGCAATCCAAATCAGTACGATCCCTATTTGGAAGAGATCCGCAAGAACGGAGAAGCCTCGATCGAATTTCGTAAAGCTTGTTCCCTTGCAGCATTCAAACATACAGCAAGCTATGACGCAGCGATCGCGGCTTATTTAGAAGACAGTTCTGACACCTTCACGCTCTCCGGAACTCGAATTCAAGAACTCCGCTACGGGGAGAATCCACACCAAGCAGCATCCTGGTATCAAACAGGTGCAACTGCAACAGGTTGGGCAGCGGCAACAAAACTGCAAGGAAAAGAACTCAGCTACAACAATTTGGTTGACTTGGAAGCCGCTCGATCGATTATTGCGGAATTCGCCCATGATGATCCAGCCGCAACAATCATTAAACATAACAACCCTTGTGGATCAGCGATGGGATCATCGATCTCCGAAGCCTACGAGAAAGCTTTTAATGCCGATTCGACTTCGGCATTTGGTGGAATTGTGGCGTTGAATCAATCGATTGATGCTGCAACCGCAACGGCTCTCACCAAAACGTTTCTCGAATGCGTCGTCGCTCCGGGAATTGATCCTGAAGCTCAAACCATTCTGCAATCGAAACAAAACCTCCGAGTTCTCATTCTTCCTGACTTAACGAATGGGGCGAAAGACAATGTAAAACAGATCGCAGGTGGCTTCTTAGTTCAAGCCGCAGATGATATGGTTGCTGACCCGAATTCTTGGCAATTAGTAACCGAGAAAAAGCCAACTCCTGAAGAACTCGCAGAACTTTTGTTCGCTTGGAAGATCTGTAAGCATGTGAAATCGAATGCCATTGTCGTCAGTCACGATCGCACAAC
>JALOOO010000092.1 GCA_025454375.1 Leptolyngbya sp. Prado105
CGCGTTCCGGCTTCAGCCAGCAATATCTGAGCGGTCTCGAACGGGGTAAGCGAAACCCTTCCATCGTCACGCTTTATGAAATCGCCCAGGCGCTCGGGGAGAGCCATGTGGAACTGGATACGCACGACATAGCGGACTGATATAGCAAAGGCTCTATTCGCTGGTCAGCCTATCGGAATTCTCTGTGATCGTACGTACTAAAGAGGTCCCACTTCACAATGTGCAGTGAAGTCGCTATATATTCTCCACAAGGAGAATGATTATGGCTCATACGTTGCGTGCCTACACACCCGCAGAAGCAGCTGCCGTCAGCGAAATCGCCGTGAAATCAGTACACAACGCTATCGACAAGCGGATCATCGCACGACGGCTTCCCGAGGAGGAGGGTAGGGCACTCTCTGACGACGACTTGCTGCGTCTCAAGCTGTGGTACGGGGTCGGCTCGATCCTGTCCGCCGAGCGCCGCCAGCGGCTTTTCGACACGATTGACCAGAATCCGGACGCCGATACTGTACGGGCAGATGACTATCTGATCGTCGATGTTGCCCGCGCCCGCGAGCAGCTTGCTGCGCGTGCTGAGGCGCTTCGGGAAGCTGAGCGGGCGATTGAATCCGTGAAGGGTGTCCTTGGCGGCGAACCTGTTTTCAACAAGACCCGCGTCCCTGTCAGGACGATTGCCGCAATGATCAAAAGCGCTGAAACACGCTCCAAAGGCATTCGATAGGTAAGATGGCTCAGCAGTAAATATTCTGTATTCTTTAATCCAACGAAAATTGCTTTCACCCGACTCAGTAAAAGCTGAGGATCAAACAAACTTTCGATCGCAACATGATCCGCTTGATTTTTACTCCCGAAAGCTCGATAAACTGAAACCGGAACATAAACGAGCAAATACCCAAACGTGACATAAAGAATCTGCTTAAATTTACGCCCAGCTATGAGAAAACACACCTGTCCCACCAGCAGCGAAACCGCCGCATATCGAATGCTGTAAGCAAATCCAATCAGCGCTCCGACTTTGACATAGGCGAGAAACGCTCGATCGTTGGGATAGCAATAAGTCTGATAGAGCAAAAAGATCACATAGGGAATCACTGACCAGAGCAACAGATCTGTCCCACACCAGTCGAACGTAAAGTAGATCGGGAGGAGGATCGACAGCACGATCGCGATACCCCTGGCAAACAGAGAATTGGCATTTGTCAATTCTCTTACTGCTTGAAAAAGTCGCCCCCAGCCGTACCATCCCGCGATCGTAGCAATGGTATAGATAATTTTTAGTGAGGTTTCAGTCCCCAGCCCTACCTTCATCAGAAGAAATAGGAAAACAGACAAGGCAGGAGCAAACCAGGTAAGGAGTTCAATGTTTGGCGGTTGTGCCAGATCTGCTCCAATCACATAGTTTCCCATTGCGCCCACATCGCGCAGACCCAGTGCCGCACCAATTTGAGCGCTTGAGTCACTGCCAATAAATAGGGGACTAAACAGTCGAATGCTGCAAAGAATGCAGGCTGAAAAGCAGAAGAGTGCGACTAAATTGACTTTCGCAAGCGGTTCAACTTTCTCAGCTTGTACTGTCAGAAGTTTCATAGAGAATCACACAAAAGAAGCAGATCTCAAAGTAAAAAAGGCACCGCACGATTACAAACGAGTCTTACAATCGCTTCATCCACAACACACTGAGAAAGAAGCTTGAGAACATCAGTTGACACCCCAAAGCCAAGCTGGTGATCGATGGAATCACAATCCGCATGGTCTGAGACGGATTTAGCGCCCCAAACAATTTAGAACTCCAATTCCCCAATGCCCAGATCGAGCCTGAAAATCCAGCGATCAACAATATCGCACCCACGATCAATCCAAGTTCCAGACTCAGATGATTTAAGGCACGGCTAAATCGTCGATCTTCAGGCAACAGCCCTTCACTAATCGCGAACACCTTCGTAAAAATCGAGAATGCCACAGATTGAAATCCAACAATAATCGCAGCCGCAGCATACAACAGTGTATGAATATCAAAAATGCCTCTCGCACCAGGGAGTAACCACAGCATCGTTGTAAGCCCGATCACCATCAGCAGCAATCCAGGATAGAGAAACAACCAACGCGGACTATATAGCAACAAAAACCTTAAGTGCCGCCAGCCATCTCGCCAGCTTCTTAGATGAGGGGGACGACTCCGCCCGTCTGGCGATAATGTCGTCGGCACTTCTGTAATTCGCATTCGATGGAGAGATGCTTTCACCACCATCTCACTGGCAAATTCCATCCCGGTAGTTCTGAGGTTTAAGCCTTGAATCGATTCTGTTCTGAAGCCTCGCAATCCGCAATGGAAATCTCCACAAGGACTGGGAAAGAGAACTTTCCCGATCGTAGTCAGTACCGGATTCCCTAAATAACGATGCAGAGGCGGCATCGCGCCGGGTTGAATCCCCCCTTTGAAGCGATTACCCATCACTAGGTCATAGCCTTCTCGCAGCTTCTTTAGAAATGGCGTAAGCTGTGTAAAATCATAGCTATCGTCTGCGTCTCCCATAATCACGTAGCGCCCGCGTGCCGCCAGGATTCCACCGCGTAAGGCACTCCCGTAGCCTTTTTCGCGAATATCAATGACACGCGCACCAAGCTGCTGTGCGATCGTCTGCGAGCCGTCCGTACTGCCATTGTCTGCGATGACGACTTCACCAGACACCCCATAGTCATTGAGATAGCCTTGAGCTTTACGAATACAGGTTGCCAGAGTCTCTGCCTCATTTAAACAAGGCATGACGATCGACAATTCAATCGATCCAGAGACATCTCGATCGAAGTACTTATTTTCGCTTAACCGTTCTAACATATACCTTAGTTCCCACTCAGACGGGGCAATTTGGAGTGGCGCAATCAACCGCCACCTGAGAAAGTCAGCCGTTTTGTTCAAACCAACATCACCTGTGAGCAAAAATGCAGATTTACTCACAGGTGGAGAGGCTAGCCTGGTTTACTTAATGCAGTTGAAATCCTTCACGCCTTGATAGGTCGTCTGACGCGCGATCTTACGAGTAAACTCACTCACTGAGGGATTCCCTTTTGGATTGATTACCCCGATCGCTTGTTGCCAGAGTTCGGAGGGAGCAAGCGTTGCCTCGTATCGATTTCCTTCTAGCCGACGCACGTGATACCATTCCTTCGCTTGGCACTGATCGCACCAAAACTCTTCGAGCCATTCTCCGCTCAAGGTTACAGTCGTTTGACCTGCGACTGCAAGCAGCGCATATTTTCGACTAATGCCGCGTTCTTGTAGTTGTTCTGCTCGATCGGCGTAGATGGGATATTTTTGACTCACACTGTGTAGATAACAACCATGAATGCGGCAGTAGATACTGCGCCGTTTAGATCGTTTCCGATTTCGATCACACCTTTTCTGCAATTCGACCTCCTTTGTCGTAGATGGGACAGGCTGAAGGTTACGGCGGAGAGACTGAGATCAACTGACCGTCGAAGCCCCTCCATGAAGCACAAGTTAAGTTTTTTATCCAAGCTAGATAGAAATTCGTGGGAAAACACGGAGATCAGGAAGATTCAAATTCTTGGGGTATAAACTTAATCTTTGCGTTTTTTATGTAAAATCACTGCCAATGATCATTACAAGTACTGATTTCACGCTAGTTGAGCAATGCACCCCTACGTATCATTGTGGAAGAAAAAGTCGATCGCTGTAACCCGTGTCTGCACTGAGATAGCGCTGCTTCGGATCTCACGGAGAATTCTAGGAAAATCTTTGGCGATTCTCCGTATTTATCAGGAGACATTTTTCGACTATGAATGTTTGATTAAGATAATTTTTGGCTGAAAATGAATCAGAGCAGGTAGAAAGTCAGATTTGAGATGCGAAGAAAACGATCTGATTACCTAAGCAGAACTACGCAATCTGTACGGAGAGGGCTGCGTAGTTTTGAGGAGTACGGAGAATTTTATCGAGACAATTTGTGCTGATGACAACTCAGCATGTTCGTCTCACTATGAAGCTTAGATGGAAAATTAGCAGGCTGCATAGAGTTCGGTTCACTTCTGAAAATAACGACTGATATGGCTTTGGAGTTAGAGACAAAGGGTTCGATTCTGCTCGTGGATGATGATGTCAATTTCGTGACACTGATGACTGGATATTTAGCCTTTCAGGGCTATCAGGTGACGACGGCGGAGACGGGGACGGAAGCGATCGCGCTTTTGGGGGATGTCAAGCCGGATTTGATCATTTCGGATATTGTCATGCCGGAGATGAATGGGTATGCGTTTGCGGAGACGGTACGCAGGTCGCCGGAGATTAATTGGATTCCGATTATTTTTCTATCTGCACGGGATCAGAGTCACGATCGCGTGCGCGGGTTGAGTGCGGGGGCGACGGTTTATATGGTGAAGCCGTTTGAGTTGAATGAGTTGGTGGCGCAAATTGAGTCGGCTTTGCGATCGTCGCAGTTGATGCGGGAGAATCGGGCGAAGCGGGCGGAAGCGAAGATTTCTGTGCCGGATGGGGTGAGGTTGACAAATACAGAGTTAACGGTGGCGCGGCTTGTGGCTCAGGGGTTGTCGAATTTGGAGATTGCTCAGCGGTTGAATGCGAGTAAGCGGACGATCGAGAGTCATATCAGCCACATGTTGAAGAAGACGTTGCTGAATAACCGGACGGAGCTATCGCGCTGGATTATTGAGAATGATATGGAATGATTTTCGGATGGCTCTGAGGCTAAGTAAGGCAATTGTCCGCACTTGATTGCAGAGTTGCCAGCTTAGCCAGTGGATCTGTTGGGCTGGGGTGAGGTGTTGGCGATATTTTTTTAGGATCTGTCGGACTCGTCGATCGGCGGTTCCATTTTCCATGTCGATGAAGGTTTTTGTGCCTTCGATGCGGCGATAGTTGCCCCAGATTTGATCGACATAGTAAACGTGGGCGACTTGAACCATGCGGAGGATGAAGTCGAGATCCATGGCGTGGTGATCGTCGATCGAGTAGTTGCCGATTTTTTGGTGCAGCGATCGGTGATAAAAGTAGGCGCAGGGATTGCAGGGGTAAGGGTTTACATTTAGTCCAAGCACGAGATCAAAGAGTTTGAGTTTTGCGGGTTTGTTAATGTCAATAATTTGTCCGTGATCGTTCCAGATTCGACAGTTGCCGACGAGAAAGCTCGGTTCGGGTAAGGTTTTGAATCGCTGAACGATTTGATTGAGTACGCCGGATTCGTAGTAGTCATCGACGTTCAGGAAAGTAATGATTTCGCCTCTGGCAAGCCTGATGCCTTTGTTCATTGCGTCGGATTGTCCGCGATCGGGTTCTGAGATCCAGCGAATGTGGGGATATCGATCGGCATAGTTCTGAATGATCTTAAGGGTGCGATCGCGCGAGTGACCGTCGATGATCAGATGTTCGATCTCAGGGCAATGCTGAGCAATGACGGTTTGGAGGCAGGATTCAATGAATCTTTCTCCGTTGTAGACGGGGGTCACAATCGTAATCATGGCGATCGCACAAAACCTGATAGGGGATTCATAGCATGTCTGGTTCTGATTTCAAAGCGATTAGGCGATCGAGGGCAGTTTGTAGGGTCTGTTCATGTTCTAATCGAGCTTCGATGAAGTCTGGGTCAAAGGATTTTGTGGTTTGCTTTGTGCCAAAGCCGATCGTGCTGGAGATGTTGAAGAGGAGGTGTAAGGAGATAAAAGCAGAGCTAACGGCAAAGATGCGAATGTTTTGATAGGGCGGGGAGAAGGCTTTGAGAAAGAAGACTTCAAAGGGGAGAAAGAAGAGATTTGCATCGCTTAGTACGATGACTTCAGGGTAGAAGTTTGTGCAGAGTTGCTGCAATTGCTTGATTTTATTGGGATCGTCTCTGGGATGGGGTTTGATGATTAGGAGGGAGCGAGATGCACTCTCAAATTGCTGCAAAAATTCGCAATACGACTCAATCTCTGATGACTGAGATAGGCGATCTCCTTCTGAAAAATTTGAGGTGAGTAAAATGGAAATCTCGGAGTTTGGGGGGATGGCTCGAATTTTAGCAATTTGATCCTCGGAGATGAATGAGGTGAATTGGGCAAATTGGTTGAGCAGGAGCGAGTCGGGGAGTTTTATGCTCGGCATGGGTGGAGTTTCGCCGAAGATGTCGGGAAGTACGAAGTAACCGATGTCGAACGGGGGAGAGTAGAGTTTTGTTTTGAGTTTCAGGCGTTCGCGGATTCGATGCCAGAGCGATCGCAGTTTCCACCAAGTCCAGTCGAGGAGTTGATCGCGAGTAGGGGGCGGTGTGAAGGGGCGGCGGACGATGGCGGATTGTTCTGAGAAGTAAAGTCCAATTCCGTCGCCGTAGCAGATTCGATAGGCGGAGGGGTAGGCGTTGAGGATGAGTTGGTTGGTAAATTGCCAGTTGCGGCTGAGGTAGATTTCGTCGGCGCGATCGATGCCGATCCAGTGATGGACTTGGGTGTAGATTTGCTGCGGGCGAGTGGAGTCGAGTTTGTGTCCGATCGCGTGGAGTTGCTCGGGGGCGAGATAGACGATCGCGTCCCAGTTACAGACGGATTCTGCCATTTGTCGGATGAAGTTGGCGAATTCATAGTGCTGCTGTCCTGGGGCATAAAGTTCGTAGATGATGAGGTAGTTTTGACAGGGTTCTGGTTGCCCTCGGTGAGCGAGGACTGAGAGGGCTGCAATCAGTTGGATGCTTCCTTGACAGGTGATGATTCGCTTCATTTGAGGAGAATGCGGAATAGTTTGTCTTTGTAAATCGGTTGGAGAATGTAAGTCTGTTGAAGTTGCGCCTTGAGGTATGGGAGAGGCTTAAACAGATAGAGATTTGATTGCTCTAGAATCGATGGGGTTTCAGGTTGAATCATAAGCTGAAATTTTGTACTAGGCTTTACTAAATGACTCAAGGTTAGAATATCGCCGATCGTACCTCCTCCTTGATACGATTCTTCAGCACTGATGACGATCGCATTTTCAGATTGATTGATTAAAGCAGCGATCTCTAGGTCTTCACTCACAAAAAAGGGCCCAGTAGAAGAAAGCACCCCTGCACTCAAAATGACAAGTAACACAAATCGCCAGTAAGCTTGTTTGAATCGATTTGTTTGAAGGGTAAGCTGTGTCGAAAGCAAATGCGCCACTGCAAGCTGAATGCCTAAATAACAAGGAACAAAGTAACGTCCATTTGTCGATCGTAGTCCACCTAAAATCAAATCGGGAATGGCAAAAGTAAGCAGCAATGGCAAAATCATGAGTACAATGAAGACCCAAACTGCTCTGCGTGTATGCAGAATTAACGATCGCAGTGCTAGAAAAGTGAGCAGTGCGATCGCGAGCGTAAAGAGAAAGCTTAGTGATCCGGTTAGGCTACTTTTGATGAAAATAAACTGGTAATTTGTCACCCAGCTATTTAATAAGCTTTGAATCGGAATTGGCTGAAACATCCAAGCGTTACTTCTTTCGACCTGGGCTAAGTTCATCACGACAAGGAAGATCCACGGGGAATATCCAATCAATCCAAGCCATGAAGCTTTGAAAAAGGCGCTGAGTTGTTCTGTCAGTCTAAGTTTCTGAGATGCGATCGCGTGAATACAATGCCCAAACCAAATCAGAAGCGAAAGCAGCGAAGTATACAGCGATAAAATCATAGAAATCGTGTATAGTTTCCAGTCTGAGGTTCGCATTGCTCGTAGATAGGCAGCAGCAGTCACAAGCGTGGTCACTGCCCACAATGAGTATTCTCTGACTTCTTGTGCATAGTAAACTTGAAACGGAGAGACGCTAACAAGCGCGATCGCGATCCATCCGGTGAGTGGTAATGCAAAGAGTTCGTAGCAGAGCCAGTAGATTGCAGGAAAGATGAGGAGGCTGAGTAAACTGGGTAGGCTGCGGATTATAGCAAGATTATCTCCAAATCCGCGCATCCAGTAATGCACGATCGCATAAAATAAAGGCGCACGGTGCGGTTCTTCGATGGCTAGAGAGCGAATTACATCGATCCCGGTTCGCTCAGGGGGTAGCTGCTGAAATTTTAGAACTTCAGCGCGATCGAGGACTTGACCATTGAAAATCTGGGTCGTAATTTCAACGATCGTATGTCCTGATGATCGGATCAAAGTATGAGCTTCATCGTGCCAGTAGGGTCGCGATTCTAAAGAGGCAAATCGCAGCAGAATGCCGAGTAACAGTAGAATCGTGATGAGAAGCTGAAAGATTGAACTGGATTTTGTGGGCATGGATAGGATAGGGGATTGAGCAAAAGCAAAGCTACCGTAACCAGGATCGCAAGATTCGGATGCAATAGAGAATACAACGAATGACTGAAATCGCTTTGAGTCGATCGCGGATCATTTTGCGAGTGTCAATCTGAGTTATCGTCAAATTTTCCCTATCTTGAAGAGGCGCAGAATGGGCTTTAGGGATGATTTTTTGATAGACAAATCCGTGCTGCTCAAGTGCCAAATTGTACTTCTGATTGAATAGCTGGACGGATAGCTGAACTGGGATGCAATGGTGTTCGCTGAGCCATTGATTGAGTCGCAAAATGGTAAAAATACTGGGTCTGAGCAGGATGAGAAATCCGCGATCGTCGAGAGTATTGAGGCTTGCTTGAATGTGCTGCTTCAGGGCACGAGTGGAACTATCAAAGATCAGGATTTGGGCTGTGTTTGAGTCGGGTGCTGCCCCCAGCCCCTCTCGCAAATTTAGGGGAGGGGGGCAAGCGGTCGTAATCTGGGCGCGAGGGAGATCGGATAAGTCAGATTGAATGGCTGGATCGATTTCGCTGCATAGAATCTTGAGCTTGGGATAGATGCGATGCAGTTCTTGAATGAATTCGTAAACTTTGAGGCGAGTGGGTAGATTTTTAGTCGTTTGAGGTCGTCGATCGTGTCGTGGAGCTTCAATTCTGTTGAAAATCGATCGATAAAGCTGCTGCTGCATCCTGGGCTGAGAATAGTACTTTAAGAAATGCTGATGTCCGGCGGCGGCTATCTTCGCAGCTTGTTGAGGATGAGTGAGGTAGAACTGGATTTTTTCGAGCAGTTCTGTCTCATCTCCGTAGCATTCAAAGTGAGTCCCTTCTTCAAATAGCTTATACAATCCAGACTCAGGAGCAATGCGATCGCTGAGCAAAAATCCACCTGCCATCAGGACTTCAAATACTCGTCGATTTAAGTCCCCATTCAAGCTACTATTGACGACAATTCGTGCTTTTGCATAGTCTTCAAGCGAGCTAATATAGTCCTTCTGACAGATATCAACTTCGATCCCAGAGCTTTTTAGCAGGCTTAAAATATGGGTTCGATATTGATGTAATTCTGATTCAGACCCACGAAAAATCACGGGGTACTTCTGCTCAGCAGGCTTAGGAATATGTGGCTCAATCACGATCGAGCCAGGAAGCCAGAACACGTTTTTTAAGCCTGATTCTGCAAAGAAGTGCAGGTGCTGCGGGCTTTGGTAAGTCCAGTGATAGTCGCAATTGAGGCGTTTGCAATAGCTCACCATACGGCTCAATCCGCCATCGCTAGGGTGAAAGGTATCGCCGAGTTTCATTACTGTTGGACAGTTGAGTTGGTGCAGTCCGCGTGGAAGAAAAGTCATCACTCGTGCAGAAAGACTGACCAAATCCGGTTGAAAGGGGATCTGTTTGAGCAGGGTTTGAATGTGGAAAGATTCACCAGGAATTGCAATCGCGTGACCTGCTTGAACCGCTTCGGGGGGAGGATTGGGGCAAGCAATGATGCGAGTCGTCGATTGGGTCAGGTTAAAATCTGCGAGCGGGGTAGGGTTTGGACGCAGAATCAATTCCTTGGGTTTGAACATTCAGCGAGAATTGCGGTGGCAGAGAAAATAGAGATAAGCCAACCCTAACATGAATCCTCTGCGAATTTTAGGAAGCTTCGTACACCGAATAATCGATTGAAACGTGTCGAGTTCTTGTCGAGTTGGATGCGGAATTGAATGAAATTCGATTAGCGCAAACTGGTCAATATTAGATGCGGGATTAAATTTACTCATCCAAAATTGAAATAAGCGATCGATTGCCTGTTCATACTGTTGAAAATAGTCTTGCGATCGCGTTTTCGATCGTCCGTAATGCCCATTATTTCCATGCACCCGATATTTAACTAAAGGCTCGTTTAGATAGAATTTATGAGCATTTGCAATCGATGAACCGTAAGTTACGCAGTCATCGGCTCGAATTCGCCAATCTTCTAAATAGGGAATCGGAAAGATCTGTTCCAAAACATGCCGCTTCATTGAAAGCGTAGAAGTGCGATGCCCAATCCAGGTTCTTCGATACAACGTGCTAATTTTAGAATAGCCAAGATCGCGAGTTCGATCGTAACAGTTTGCGATTCTATTTTCGTTACCAAAAAGTTCTGCACTAGTAAATAAGAAGTCGCAGTTTTGATTATTTTGATAGAAGTTAATTGCAGTTTCAATATAAGTTGACTGATACAAATCATCAGCATCCAAAAAGAAAATAATCTCTCCAGTTGCAGCCTTAAATCCATCTTGAAATGCTGCAAGTTGTCCTTCATTCTTGTCTTTTAGAATCAGTTCGATCCGGGCGAGATCAAGACAGCTTCTGCCCCCTAAATCCCCAATCCTGGCAAACTTTAAGACAAAATCTTGTAGGACTTGAGCAGAGCGATCGCTGGAACAATCATCCACAACAATAATTTCATCTACTTGAACCGACTGATCGAGAACACTTTCTATCGCTTCAAGCACATAGTTCTGATAATTATAGTTATTGATCAAAACAGAGATTTTCATCGAATAATTCGGCTTAGTAAGGATTTTCTAGGGAAGTTTCCTTCTCGAATATCAGGGCGAATATACGATCGTAAAATGCTCAATTCAATTTCTTGCTCTGTCAAGATTCCAGCCTCTAATGCCTCATAAAAGTATTCAAACCACAACTCACCAAAAGGGTGATTATAAGCTTTCCAAGGCTGAGTAAAGAGATTCGTATAGTGAATAAGTTTCGTTTTTGAATTATAAAAATCGAATGCGTTCCAATTCGGATCAAGTTCTGCGATCGCAAAAGGATGATACTTCAAAAAAGCCTGACTCATCCGATTAAAATCCGTATAAGTATACCGCCCTTTATCAATCTCAAAAAAATACCGGATCAAATCAAAATAGCACTTCTCACAATCAATCAACATGACACTCAGCCCCCAATCCCCCCCATATTCGCGTTTTGCAATGAAGTGATGAATCCCTAAATCAGTTTCAAATAGTTCTGCAATATCTGTCAAACAAATTGTATCAGAATCCAAATAAATCGCCTTTCCTCGATAATTACAAATCTTCGGAATCAGATATCGATATAAGCTAAATTCAGTCACATTTCGATATTTGAGCTTAAGCGACATCGGCGCAAGAATCGGCTCTTGATCGTTTATCTCGATCGCATTATGAGTTCCATTTAAAACATAAATATCCAACTCACTCTGAGTATGCTTCCTCAAGGAATAAATCAAGACCTTCCGTTCAACCAAACTCGCTTCCCCTGAGCCAATAAACACTTTAATACTCATTTCATACCTGACACGATTTTCCAAGCTTTACGAAGTTGAGGCAAATCCAAAGCTGCCAATGTATCTCGTGGAGTCGAAATCAACTGATATCCAAACCTTTCAAGATATTCGCGACACAAATTCTGATCAGTTTCGCTTAAATGCTTATGCTCATAAAGTACGATCGCGGGGCAATACTTCTCAAAATCAATTAATTTAATAATCTCAAAATCATACCCCTCCGTATCAATATGAATCACATCAATACTTTGAATTTTATGCTTATAACAAAGCTGATCAAAAGTCAAACAATTCACCTCAGTTTTGATCAATCTATCTTGCAAATCAGGAATCCACTGACCATGTTTTAGAATCGTTGGCAGCGAGAAAGATCCAAGTTGGCTATACCAGTCAGGCGCATCCTGATCCTGCTTCAAATAGTAAAATATTTGAGCATTATTTTTCTCAGCGATCGCACTATTCTCCAACACAATATTTGCAAAATCGCGAAAATTCGACTCAAGGCTCTTAAATATATATTGAACTGGTTCAACCTTAACCCCTGACCAATTCCATTGCACAATATAGTGATAAATCGGATCGCCATTAATTCCATCATTTGATCCAACTTGGACGAAAAAGATTTGAGTCTTTTGCGAAATTGTATAAAAAATACAATCAATCGGATCTTGGAACGCAAAATAACGTAGAAAAGGCGATCGTACAATTTTCCAAGGGCATCTTTTTCGCAGAATGTGCCGGATTCCCATATGCTACAAACTCCGCCATTCTGCTTTCATTAAAAGCTTACATTTCTGAGGCAATCCAACCTGCCCCGTCCCAAAAAAATCCCCACCTTCTACCACGATCGAAACCGCATCCTGAAGATAATCCAACACCTCAGATTCCCGATAAGAAAAGAAGATCGCCAAGCGATAAGACCCATTTGCCAAAGGCAAATCATTCAATCGCCCTCTCACAACTCCCAAACTCGAATTTAGCACCACATTACTCTCAGTAAAACTCGTCCTCAGCAATAAGATCGTCTGCCCCCTCTCATCCAAAATCGCAAAACTAACAATCACATTTTCCAAAATTTGACCTGAATAATTCACATAGCCAAATTCAAACTCATAATCCAACCCAGACTTCAGAATTTCAACCGCTTGCCCTTGAGAATCTAGCACTCTAAAACTAGAAATTTTTACCCTTCCAGACCCAGAACGATCGCGTCTTTCCAGCAAAGGAACCTGACGAATCACCTGATAAGAATTCTCCAAATACACCTCGATCGCCTGCTGCACCTCCCCATTAAACGCGACCCTTCCCCCCTCTAGCACAACCCCCCGATTACACAGCGCCCCAATCGTCTGCATATTGTGACTGACAAACAAAACCGTCCGCCCCTCACGTCCCACATCCTCCATTTTGTTCAGACATTTCTGCTGAAACTGCGTATCCCCAACCGCCAAAACCTCATCCACAATCAAAATCTCCGGCTCCAGATGCGCCGCCACCGCAAAAGCCAGCCGCACATACATCCCCGACGAATAGCGCTTCACAGGCGTATCCAGAAACCGCTCAACCTCAGCAAACTGCACAATCTCATCAAACTTCCGCCGAATCTCCGAGCGACTCATCCCCAAGATCGCACCGTTTAAATACACATTTTCCCGCCCCGTCAACTCAGGATGAAACCCCGTTCCAACCTCTAGTAAACTCGCAACCCTACCCAAAATCTCAATCTGACCGCGTGTCGGTTCTGTAATTCGGCTGAGTAGCTTGAGTAGCGTCGATTTTCCGGCTCCATTTCGCCCAATCACCCCCAAGCGATCGCCCTCTCTTAGCGAAAACGAAACATCCTCCAACGCCCAAAAACTCTCCGTCGATCGCGTCCGAACCTTCCGACTCAACCACGACCGAACCGAACTCGCGATCGCATCCCGTAGCAAAAAATTAGGCGCATTCGAGCGATGTGCAATCTGATAGCACTTACTCAGATTCTCAACCTGAAGTACTAAATTTGACACACGTCACCCCTAAATAATATCCGCAAATGTCCGCTCAGCAGCCCGAAAATAGCGAATCCCCAATCCTACCAACAGTACCACTACCGCCAATGCTAAAACAAATCCCGGCACATAAAACGACTGCTCCCCCTTGAGAATCGCCCAGCGAAACCCATCAATCACACCCACCATTGGATTCAGCGAATACACCAATCGCCACCGCCCAGGAATAATCTCAGCACTATAGCCCACCGGAGAAACATACTGCCCCAACTGAATCAGAAACGGAATCACCTGCGCCACATCTCGAAATCTCACATAAATCGCAGCAAACCACACCCCAAGCCCAAACGCCGCCATCGCCGCCATTAGGACAAAAAAAGGCAGGGTCAGAATTCGCCAAGTCGGCACATACCGATACCCAATCATCAATGCCAGAAGGAGCAATCCTGAAACTAAGAAATCCACAAAATTGACTGCGATCGCACTTGCCGGAACAAGCAATCTTGGAAAGTAAACCTTAGAAATCAAATTCGCATTACTTACCAAGCTATTGCTCGTCTGTCCTAAAGAAGCGGCAAAAAATTGCCAGGGTAATAACGCGGCTAACACCAAAATCGGATAAGGAGTCTCCCCTTGAGTAGGCAAATTCGCCAAATTGCTAAACAGAACCGTAAACACAATCATCGTCAAAAACGGACGAATCAGTGCCCAAGCAATCCCGATCGCCGTCTGCTTATAGCGCACCAAAATATCGCGCCAAGATAAGAAGTAGAACAGTTCGCGATACTGCCATAAGTCTCGCCAGTACTGCTTTTCAGTTCGTCCTGCTGCAATCACAAGTCTCGATTTTTTCATGAAAATGCGAGGATACCGCTTGCTACACCCCCTTATAATACGATGCCTCAGTTCCAGAGCATTCCTGTCTCCAAACCAAGGGCATTACGCATCAGCCAAAGGCTTAAGTAAACAGACTCAGTTGACCTTGGTTAACTCAATTGACTGTACTTCGTTGAGTGGAAGTCGAGACGTTCTTTAGATGTTTCTTTTAAGCTAAATTCCTACGATGAAGACAGCATTATAGAACACAACTACTCCAGTATTAGAGAGTTCTGGCATGACAAAATCGCTTCCACCCAGTTCAGATGAATACTCAATCAAACTCGACCGCGCAAATTACCCCCTTACCTGATGACCATATTCTCCCGGATCTCTACATTGATCCGAATTCCTGTACTCTCCATGACGCTGCACAACAGCTAGCAACCGATCGTCTAGAAGATGAACCTTGGATTGTCTGGCTGTTTGAAGATGTCAATAGTGCGATCGCTTTACCTGGCAAAATCAGTCTTTATGGACATGATAGCCTTCATGCCATTCTCAATCGAGGGCATTCTCCAGCAGATGAAGCATTTGTCGGAGGGTTCACGATGGGGAACACAACCCAAGCCAAGAGAATCCATCAATTTCTGTACAAACTGATTACATCACAGCTATATCCCAAAAAGTATCGTCTCCCCTGGACAGTCTTCCAATCCTTTGATGCAGGGTTTAGCTACGGTCGCTCAATTCCCTTGAGAAATTTGCACCAAACTGATTTCAGCATTTATCAACATTGCACCGTTTCACAAGTCAGGCAGCAGCTTGGCATTCTATCAACCCTTCAAGACTCTATGAATCGACAAGCAAGCCCATGTTCAAAGCCTCCCTGGCTCGATCGTATGAGTCAATTTTTCCGGTTTGAAGAGTTGGGCACCAACTATCAGACAGAATTACTCGCTGGCTTTACTATCTTTATGACCACCGCTCCGATCCTAGTCGTGAATGCTCATATCTTAGGAAATGCCATATTTCTCCAGCAAAGCGGCGATTTGTTTGAGCAAATCTTAGTCGCAATTGCCCTTTGTGCTGCGGTGTCTAGCTTCCTGATTGGACTTCTGACGAACTATCCGTTTGTCTTAGGATCGGGAACTGGAACCACGGCACTATTTACCTTCTCGATCGTGCTAGGTATGAGGATGAATTGGCGATTGGCATTAACGGCTGTTCTCGTTCAAGGAATTCTGTTCACGGCATTATCTGTCAGTCCACTCCGTCGCCAACTCAATGATGCTATTCCTAATTCGCTGAAACAGGCGATGGTGATCGGCTTGGGTCTGTTTCTCTCCTATATTGCGCTGTCTGGAAAAGTCGCTTCTCCCCAGGTTGGTGCTGGAATTATTGTCGCCAATACTGCCACGCTGACGAGTTTAGGAACACTAAAGCAGCCTGCTACGCTGATTGCACTCTTTGGAATTTTATTGACGACCCTACTTACAGTGCGTCAGGTCAAGGGCGCACTCCTGTTCGTGATTTTTGCGACGGCTGCGATCGGTTGGCTCACTGGAGTCGCGCCTCTCCCGCACGGCATTCTCGCCCTGCCTCAGTTGCCTCAAGACTTGCTCGGGCAAGCGATCGCTGGAGTCCAGTATCTCAACGGGGCACAAGTGGGAAATTTTGTGGCAGTTGTCTTTGTGCTGCTGTTTGTTTCCTTGTCCGATTCGATGAGTTCGTTCAATGTGTTAGGGCAGCAAATCGACTGCATCAAGCCCAACGGCGAATTATACCGCTCCAAACAATCCTTACTATCCAATGCACTCGGAACCGCCTTTGGTGCGATCGTAGGCAGTACCCCTGTGATTCCCTATCTAGAAACTGCTTCTGGCATCTTTGAAGGCGGACGCAGTGGATTCGTCGCGATCGTGGTTGGGATACTCTTTTTCATTTCGACATTGTTCACGCCCTTGTTTGCTGCGATTCCGGCATTTGCGACGGCTCCGATTTTGCTGATGATTGGGGTCTTAATGATGAGTGGTGTGCGTCTGATCAATTGGAATGATTTAGCGGAAGCGATTCCGGCATTTCTAGTCATTTTGATTACACCCCTCACTTTCTCGATCGCTGATGGCATGGCAGCAGGTTTTATTGCTCATGCGGTTGTCACCATTGCTCAGAAAAATCGGCAAAGAATGAGATCGAGTTTAGTTCTAGCAGGGATTGCTGTGGCTTACTTCACGCTAATCACAGTGCAAGCTTAGCCTGAGTCGGGAGCGTGAGAAAAATCAGGAGACGAAAGTCAACAAGGTTTGTTTTCCTTCGTTTAATTTGGGTTAAGACGATCTTCAGATGATTTTCTTCAGTTCAATCTCTAGGATGGAAACAGTTCAACAGGGTGCTGAACTTAAGGTCAAAAAGCAGCAAGCAATCTGTTTTATTGATCAACAGGTTATGTGTGAATCGAACTCAATTCAGACTAAAAATAGGAGAACACCATGATTAATACGTTACAAGTGATCAATGCTTATCGAGGTCTGACGATCGATCAATCTTCTCAAGATGTCGATATTGACGCATTCCTGGATTATCTTAAGCCTGATGAACGGCATGGAGACTATCGCCCATTCACTCAGCTTTTTGTATTTGGAGATAGTCTCTCAGACATGGGCAATAGCTTTAAGCTGACAAAAGCAGCTTTAGGACAAGGAATCCCACCTGCACCTCCTTATTTTCCTGGACATTTCTGCAATGGTCCTGTTTGGGTAGATTATCTCACTCGTTTTCTTAAGCTTTCTAGTTGTGATCATACGACCTTTGCGATCGCAGGAGCTACCACAGGCAGCACAAACACTCACGCTGACCTCCCCAAAAATCTGCTTCCAGGATTGCAGCAGCAGATTGAGACGTTTATCACTTCGCTTGAAGGCACACAGGCTGATTCAGGCGCACTCTATGTGATCTGGGCGGGTGCAAATGATTACTTGGGTAGTCAGTCCACAAATCCAACTGCACCGATCGAAAATTTGATGCAGGCAGCAAAGACCCTGATCAATGCAGGTGCTAAAAATCTCATGGTTGCAAACTTGCCAAGTTTGGGAGAATTGCCAAACCCGCGTCGGAATCGGAGTGTCGCTGATGCCCTAAATGCTTTGACTGATGCGCACAACACATTACTCGCAACATCGCTTCAAGCGTTAGAACAATCCACTGGTTCTGATGTCCATCTCATGCTCTTTGATGTCCATGCAGTGTTCCATCGGGTGTTAGCTGACCCTGAAAAGTTTGGTTTTACTAATGTAACAGATGCTGAGATGGCTGTGTTAGCAAACCTTCGGGGCTATACAGAGGAATTCTTTTTCTGGGATGGGGTTCACCCAACGACAACTGCACACTTAATTCTGGCAAAAGAAGCAGTTTCTCTCTTAGCCGTAAAGACTGAAGTACTCGTTTAATAAGACCGGACATTTTTACCTCTGAAATCTACTTACAAAATAAGGAGACTGTTATGCCCGTCACTACGATTTTGTCTATTCTCGCAACCTCTCATCAAACGATCGACCAGATCAATCAAGCCTGTGTCGCTAAAGGTTTACCGCCAGCGCTTAAGATCGGAGCAAACTTCGCTGAGATTGAAGAAAATCGGGATTATCGGTTTGAAGGGTTTGGGCTGAGCGCAGGGTTGTCTCCAAAGCTGACATTCTGGGTTCATTACAAGCCAGAAAGCCCCGATCACATGGAAA
>JALOOO010000322.1 GCA_025454375.1 Leptolyngbya sp. Prado105
TCGTTATGGCTTGGATCATCTTCGCAATATTGTGCTCAATTTCGAGCGGAAAGCAACTGAATTTATGCAAGTTCTACAATTTTTGTCCTGTACTTAGGCATCTCGCATAAAATCCAGCGGATTAAGAACGCCACTGAATGGTTCACCAGGCGCAAACACCCAAACTTGATAGCCGTAGCGAGCGGCTAATGCGGCATGAAGTTGCATCTGTGAGCCTTTCTTGTCGTAGAGAATGACTGGAAACCCTTGGGCAAAAGCACTCTCCAAAGCAGAATCAATCACACTCGCAGTTTTCCCGCTTCCAGGTGTGCCAATGACTAAGGTGCTTCGTTGGGCATCGGGTAAGTAGACGGTTGGAGGTGTCCCAAGCAAGGTTTGTAATCGGGTTCCAATTCCTCCTAATAAACCTTTGAACCAATATCTCGGCTTTCCGCACCAGAGCGTGACGCGATCGTGCTTCCGTTCTCGAATTTGCTTCAGTGCTGTATTCACCGCAGCCAGCTTTTCAGCCGTTCCCACCATTCGCCCAGTCGTAATCTTGCCTTTACGGTTGCCACTGATACGTAGTAGAACGATGACGACAATTAGCACACTTACAAGTAACCAACTTCCAGGTGCTTGTTCACCCTGAAAAAGTTTGAGTAAAGGAGAGAAGTAGTTGTCTAGGAATCTGAGACATAAAAAGGCTACAGTACAGCAACGCTAATCATGTGCTGTTCAATGTCACCCATACACTGCTAAATGGGCTAATCTTAATCGCTATCTGGGAGATGACTCAAAGAGGTCGATATGCCTTCCGGCAAGTCAAGCAGCAGCATTTCATCAGCGCGTATATTATTGACGATCGCAGATTTTCAACCCTCTCACCCCCCGTTACAGTCTTCTCGGTTTCAATCCCTACAAGAGCATTTACAGTTGGCGATTCGACAACAGCAGATGGGGCTACCGATTCAGCCTTTGTTGGACAACAGTCCGACCTTGCGATCGCTGGTTGAGCAAGTTCAGGAATCGCTTCCGAATTCACTACAGTCCAACAAAAAACTAAAACTACAGCATCCGATTTCGGCTCATTTGTGCGATCGCGCTTATGTACAGGTTGAGATCAATGTTGGCTTTCATCATGGGTTTCCCAAGCTGTTTGAGTGGGCGATTCGAGAGCCAGAGTTGAATTGGGTGGATCGCATCAAACTGTGGGCAGCAACCCAGCATTATGAAGCAGACCCAAATCAAGTCAAACTGATTGTCTTGGCGTTGCACCCAGATCGACCTGTCAAGAAAGCAATGCACTGCTGGAATGAAGATTTGCAAGCGATCACGACACAGACATTGCTCACTCAATTAAAGGATCAATCCAGCGCTGAGCCAATTGATCCTTCTAATCAACCTAACATTGACACGATTGATTTAAGTAGCATTCATGAAGTCGCACTATGAACATCGTCAATTTTCCGTCCAAGCTCCGATCTCTTTATGATGAAATTCTTCAAAACCCTCCTTATGGCTGGTTTCCCTCAACTCCAGAATTGACAGAAATCATGCTGGAACAAGTCGTCATTGAAGCCCGAATGCAAGCATTAGAGCCGAGCGCGGGATCAGGTGTGTTAGCAGAAGCCATGAGAAATCAGGGCATTGAAGTAGATGTCATCGAACGTGATCCACGATTTCAGCTTCTACTCTTTCAACAAGGATTTAGGCTCGTTGGGCAAGATTTCTTAGCTTGTCAGCCGATTCAGCAATACGATCTGATTTTGATGAATCCTCCCTTCTCTGCCAGCATTCATCAGCGCGGCGTTGATTTACTACATATCAAGCGGGCTTACGATGAGTTTCTTGCTGCAAATGGTCAATTGGTCAGTGTAGTGAGCAATTCGATGAAGCATACAAGTTGTCCGAGGGCACAGCATTTTCGGAGCTTTTTACATCGCGTTCAAGCTGAACTGATCGAGCTTCCGTTTGAGATTTTCTGGAACAGCGATCGCCCCGTCACTGTCGAGAGCCATCTAGTCATTATCAGGAAATAGGTGGCTATCGCCCCTTTTGCAGTGATGAATTGAATGTTGGGTTATGGTCAACACCAAAGCAAAATCTTCTCGAACCACAACCGTCAAAGCCGCCAAAGCTGCGAAGCCAAAAGCAATCGCTTTTGAGATCGATCCAGAACTGCTGCATGAGTCGTATAACCAAATTCGTCGTCCGCAGTTGCCGTATGGCATTGTGGTAAACGATAAACCCGCAGGAATTCTAATCCCAACTGACCAACTGGACAAAGCAGGTTGGCTCAATCTACCCACCGAAGAAGAACTGCACACGGTAGAACTTACTGAAGAAGTGAATGGACTGCTAATCACTGAAACTCGAATGCTCGTGCTGGCATTTGTTCCAGAATACATTCGCTACAAGAACGACGTTGAAGATTTAGGCAGCACTGTAGTTGGACTCTATGACGAATATCGCAATGCGTTTGACAAGAAGACGATGGATGCCTGCTCAGAACACGCGATCGTCTTTCTCGACGAAGACAATCAACCGTTGCACACGACCCCGATCGTCGTGCGTTTCAAGAATGTGGCGCTATGGAGTTTCAAATCTGCGCGTGAAGAGTTCTACCGCAAGCTCGAAAGAACGTTCTCGGATTATTCCGGACAACGCTACTCCGGCAAAAGTGATAAGTGGCGCAGTCTGGGCGTTCTGGAGGTCACGTTCAAGGCGGTAAAAGAAGGTGAAGGCAACAATAAATCGTGGTGCTGCAAGACTGAAGCGATTACCTCACCCATGATCGAGAACTTGCCTCAGCTTTTCCTTGGAACTTCAACCACCAAAGCACTGATCTGGGGTATTCACGACAACATTGCAGGTTTTACCGAACCGCAAGCGTTGCCATCCCTCTCCGCAGAACCTGACCTGCTCCCAGGCGCAACTCAGCGACTCAAATCGGCTCGATTAGAACTGGATGATGAACTTGATGACCTCAACATTTTGGATACTGATGCAGAGACGCTGTCGGACGACGAGTTTGACTTTGACGAGGACGAACTGGAAGATTGAGCCATCTGCAATTTTTGTCCAGGTGACTGCGATCGTTTAGTCATCTGGATGATGCCTGACCGCCCCCTTCGATGTCATTAATACTGGGCAAAGACGTGTAAAAATGACATCAGAAGAGGGATCAGGATGGTCAACCAGACGATTCGGATTATCTTAATCGAGCCACAGGATTTAGTCAGAGTTGGACTCGCAACAGCGCTGCCAAAACAGATTCCAAAAGCAGAAGTCGTCGGTCATGGGGCAACTGGCGAGAAAGGCTTAGCATTGGTCAAAGCCAAGTCCCCCGCGATCGTCGTTTTAGATCTTGACCTTCCTCAAATGCACGGACTCGACGTAATTCAGTCACTCAAGCAGCAGTATCCCAAAATCAAAATTATGGTACTGACCGCAAACCGGGAACCTGAAATGATTCTATCTGCGTTTGATAGGGGCGCTGATTCTTATTGCCTTCAGCATCATTCGATTGGATTAATTACGACTGCGTTGCAGCAAACCTATCAAGGCAATCATTGGATTGATCCTGCGATCGCACATCATCTCCTGCAACAGAAATCGCAACCTGTACACCAAGAAGCCGCTGCGGAATCTACAGCAGCCGTTCAGCTATTCGAGGAATCGTGGCAAATGGTCGAACATTTGACAACACGCGAAGTTGATGTGCTGGAACTCTTGACGAAGGGACTGACCAATAAAGAAATTGCCGCTCGTCTTTACATTGGGAATGGCACGGTTAAAGGTCATGTTTCAATGCTGATGCAGAAATTTGGCGCACATAGTCGAACGGAAGTTGCCAGTCGTGCGCTTGATTCTGGGATTTTGCGCCAGTATCGACGGAATCTCGCATAGCGACCGCCACGAGCCTGGGAAGATTTATCGCCACTTTCCATGTCCATCGATTTTTACAGCTATGACGACACGCAAGATCATGCTCAAATTCACCACTGTTCTGTCGTTCGATCTGCTTATCCTTATCAGTTCGTGGATTCGGATGCGGATTTAGAAACTGTGATCGAACCCTTGTTCAATGCTCCAATTTTAGCGATCGATACCGAAACGACTGGCATCGACCCGTACTGCGATCGACTCCGGCTCATTCAACTGGCTGTCCCCAATCAGCCTGTCGTAGTCGTCGATTTGTTCAAGCTTCAGCAACTGAGCCAACTCAAATCCCTGCTGCAAAGCTCTGTTCTCAAAATTGGACATCATCTCAAATTCGATTGGCGGTTCCTCACCCAAGCTGGATTACAGCTTCAGCCACCTTTTTTCGACACGCAGCTCGCATTCAAAGTGTGGACAGCAGGCATTCCACTGCGATCGTCATTACAAGCCGTCGTCAAAAAGCTATTAAGCATAACTCTGAACAAAACGCTACAGCAGAGCGATTTTTCTCAAGATAGACTCACTTCTAAGCAAATCCAATATGCTGCAACTGATGCAGGGATTTTGCTACCTGTTTATGATGCGTTAGTTCAACGATTGATCGTTGCTGAACTGAGTGAGATCGCACAGCTTGAATCTCAGTGTTTGCCTGCTTTTGCTCAAATGGAACTCTATGGGTTTGGCATCGATCGAGAACGCCTGCGATCGCAATCCATTGAACTCAAAGCACAACAGACTCAAGTTCTCACTCAGATTCGCCAGCAGCTTCGATTACCCGGAGTACAACAAACCAATCTGTTTTCTGAACATCCAAATGAGATCAATCCCAACTCAGCTACACAAGTTAAACAAGCACTGGCAGCAGCTGGGATAGTGGTCAAATCGACGAGTCAGAGATCTCTTCTCCCAGTTGCCGATCAACACCCTGCCATTCCTGCTTTACTTCAATACCGACAGTTAACGAAACTGATTGACAGCTTCTACGAACCGCTGCCACAGACGATTCACCCAACGACTCAACGCATTCATCCCACTTGGTATCAACTGGGAGCGCGATCCGGCAGAGCCAGTTGCCGCAATCCAGCACTCCAAACCATTCCTCGACAGAAGAAACTGCGACAGTGTTTCGTGGCAGCACCAGGAAACGTTATTAGACCTCCTGCACGAATCAATTTGAATGAGTCAGTTCATAGTTGAGGAAGCCTGCAATCAAATTGAAGCGCAGTCCAAAACGTTTACGACGATTAC
>JALOOO010000323.1 GCA_025454375.1 Leptolyngbya sp. Prado105
ATGTCTCCTCCCCTAGATCATATTTTCTATCGCGGACTGCGCCAGAATTATCTACAAGCCTATGTGTTAGATCAGGTTCAGTCGTCTGATCATAAGCCGATGTTGGTTGAGTTCCATTTGTAAATAAAATCTATGCTGAGCGTTGGCAGTTCGGTTCAGATTTTCAGCATTTTAACGATCGTGGTTCATCTCCTGGGAGTCGTGAACGCGGCCCATGCGGTAATGAATGTGCGATCGTCGCGGGGGGCAGTCGCCTGGAGCATTTCACTTTTAACGATTCCGTGGTTTGCGATTCCGCTGTACTGGATTTTGGGACGGAATCGATTTTATGGGTATGCTGAAGCACTTCATGCAGCGTACATTGAGCATTATGCTCAGGCAAAAGAAGCGTATCAAGAAATTTTAGAATTCAAAGCCGAATTACCGCCAGAACTTTCGACTCTGCAAGAGCTAGCAGATTCATTAACGACCATTCCATTTACTCGGGGAAACTCTGCTGAATTGCTTTTGAATGGAAAAGAAACATTCAAAGCCATGCTAACAGCGATTCAGACTGCAACCGATTACATCTTAATTCAGACCTATACTTTAGATGATGATCAAATCGGCAATGAATTCTGTAAAGCCCTGATCCAGAAAGCCGTTCAAGGTGTTCGCGTTTACTTGCTTTATGACGGAATTGGTACGCGAGGACTCGCGCGATCGTATCTGCGATCGTTGCGGCGAGCGGGGGTTCGAGTCAATCCGTTTAAGAGTACGAAGGGGCGCGGCAATCGCTGGCAGATCAATTTTCGCAATCACCGCAAGATTTTGATTGTCGATGGTGTGATCGGGTTTGTGGGTGGCTTGAATATTGCAGATGAATATTTAGGATATGAGCCGCCTTTGAGTCCCTGGCGCGATACGCATATGAGAGTCCGAGGAACGGCTGTCAAGTGTTTGCAAGGGAGTTTTTTAGGCGATTGGTTTTGGGCGACCAGAAAGCTGCCAGAAGTTCGATGGGAGATTGATCCAGAGCCAGAGTTTGATCAAGTAGTGCTGGTTTTCCCGACAGGCCCAGCGGATCAAGTTCCAGCTTGTACATTGTTTTTTGTGAATGCGATTAATCAGGCAAAGCAGCGGCTCTGGATTGCGAGTCCTTACTTTGTGCCGGATGATTCGATCTCAACGGCTCTCAAGCTTGCGGCGATTCGAGGAGTCGATGTGCGGATTTTACTTCCGAATCGCCCTGATCATTACATGGTCTACTTTTGCGCGTTTTCTTACTACACTGAAATGCAGACAGCAGGAGTCAAGATTTACCGCTATCAGCCTGGATTTATGCACCAGAAAGTCATTTTGATTGATGATGCGATCGCAGGGGTGGGAACGGTGAATTTAGATAATCGATCGTTTCAGTTGAATTTTGAAGTGACGTTGTTTGTGATCCATCAAGCCTTTATTGAATCAGTAGAGGCGATGTTACAGGATGATTTACAGCTTTGTCATCTAGTGACTCCTTCGGACTATCAGAAACAGCCGTTGTGGCTGAAGTTAATGGCACGAATTGCACGATTGTTTGCGCCGATTTTGTAGCTGACAAGTACTGTGCAATATAGCTGATAGATTTTCAAGCATTAAAGCTCCTCACCATTCAGTGTTTGTTTCAACTTCTCTTGATATTCAGGAGCCACATCATTGATTAGAGACGTTTTTGAAGAAGATAATTCAATCTTCTGAAATTCTTTCCCAATTTTTGTACGATCGTTTTAGGATTGAGTTTCTCCCTTTGACGACGAAACGATGAAAACTCCAGAACTGCTTTCACCTGCGGGAAATTGGGACTGCGCCAAAGCTGCGATCGAAAATGGCGCAGATGCGATTTACTTTGGACTGGAGCGGTTTAATGCTCGGATGCGGGCAGAAAATTTTACTGAATCGGATCTGCCAGAGTTGATGGAATTTCTCCACTGGCGCGGCGTGAAAGGCTATGTCACGTTGAACACCTTGATCTTTCAGAATGAATTGGCAGAGGCAGAACAATATTTGCGATCGATTATCTCAGCAGGGGTCGATGCCGTGATTGTTCAAGATATTGGGATCTGCCGTTTAATTCGATTTCTATCCCCCGATTTTCCGATTCATGGTTCGACGCAAATGACTATTACGAGCGCGTCAGGAGTCGAATTTGCGAAAAAATTGGGCTGTCAGCTAGTAGTGCTAGCGAGAGAATGTTCGATTCAGGAAATCAATAAGATTCAAAAGCAATTAACCGAAAGTAATGTTACTCTGCCGCTAGAAGTCTTTGTGCATGGGGCACTTTGTGTTGCCTATTCGGGACAATGCTTGACGAGTGAAGCTTTGGGCGGTCGATCGGCAAATCGGGGTGAATGCGCTCAAGCTTGCCGGATGCCGTATGAGTTAATTTCGGACGAAGAAACCGTGAATTTAGGCGATCGACGGTATCTCCTCAGTCCGCAAGATCTCTCAGGCTTAGCAGTTTTGCCAGACTTAGTAAAATCGGGCGTGACCTGTCTCAAAATCGAAGGGCGGCTGAAATCCCCTGAATATGTGGCAAATGTCACAAGAGTTTATCGCAATGCACTCGATCAGGCGATCACAGATGTGAATGCTGAGCGATACAACTTAGAAATGGCATTTTCACGCGGACTGCATACCGGATGGTTTGAAGGCATTAACAATCAAGCATTAGTTCATGCCAGGTTTGGAAAAAAGCGCGGAGTCTATCTTGGTGAAGTGACAAGCATTCGATCGGATCAAATTACGATCGTGACAAAGGCTCCAGTCAAACCGGGAGATGGCATTGTCTTCGATAGCGGGCATCCCGAAGCAAAAGAAGAAGGCGGCAGACTTTACGCCGTTGAGCAGCACCAGGGTCAAACCGTTCTGACCTTTGGACGAGAGCATTTGAATTTGAGACGGATTCATATTGGCGATCGCGTTTGGAAAACGAGCGATCCGGATCTCTGGGAAAGAACTGATTGCGATCGCCAGAGATGCAATCGGACATATTACTCGCGTCGAATCTGAGATGCCTCTCGTCGAAGCACACTCGAAACCTTTGACAACTGAGCGATTGCAAGAACAGTTTGGCAGATTGGGCAACACTCCATTTAGTTTAGGCAAGCTGGAGAATCATTTGACGGATGCAGCAATGATTCCTGTGAGTGAGTTGAATCGGATGCGACGGGAAATCGTCGATCGACTAGAGAACCTCAGAACTCAGCCGAAACAATGGCAATTAGATGAGCAACGTTCTCAAAGAGAATTATTACCGCACTTTGATAACGAATTCGGGAAGTCCCCCACATTCCCCAAGTCTGAAGAACTTCAAGATTCAAAGTCCCTCAATTTGGAAGATTTTAGGCAACAGAAGCCGCTTCAAACGAAACCAGAATTAACCATCCTGGTTCGCAATCTCCAGCAACTCAAAACCGTTCTAGACCTTGGACTGCAAACTATCTACTGTGAATTTGAAGATCCGCGTGCTTACCGTCAAGCCGTCGAACTCACCCGTCAAATCTCAGAGGCAGAGATTTGGGTTGCTCCCCCTCGCATCACAAAACCCAGTGAGCAATGGATCTTAGAACAGGTTCGCAAATCGAATGCAGATGGATACTTGATCCGAAACTATGACCATTTGAAGTTTTTTGAGGATGAGCGCAAAATTGGCGATTTCTCCCTGAATGTCGCGAATTCAATCACAGCAAGTTACTTCAAACAATTCGGTTTAGAACATCTCACCGCTTCCTACGATTTGAATATCGAACAATTGACAGCTTTAATAAAAAGCTGTCCGTCCGACTGGCTAGAAATCACCATTCATCAGCACATGCCAATGTTTCACATGGAACATTGTGTCTTCTGCGCCTTTCTCTCAGAGGGCACTGATTTTACGAATTGCGGGCGACCTTGCGAGAAGCATGAAGTGAAATTGCGAGACAGAACTGGAATCGAACATGTGCTTCAGGCAGATGCAGGCTGTCGTAACACTGTCTTCAATGGAACTGCACAGACGGGCGCAGAATTTCTCCATCACTTGATTCAATCTGGAGGGCGACGATTTAGAGTGGAATTTTTAACCGAATCGAATCAGCAGATTGTGCAGACTCTCGATCGCTATCGCCAACTGCTGAACCACGAAATCACAGGCGCTCAACTCTGGCACGACCTAAAACTGCAAAATCAACTCGGTGTCACACGCGGAACGTTAGCTTAATGGTCTCAATCGATCTTCACAACTGGGGCGGATTAATTTTTCGATTAGGGCTTGCACTGCTTGCCGGAGGCGTGATCGGGTGGGATCGGCAAAAGCGACACAAAGCAGCAGGACTGAGAACACATATGCTGGTTAGTCTCGGTTCGGCTTTATTTGTTTTAGTTCCGATCGAAGTCAGTGGATCGGTTGATAGCATCAGTCGTGCGATTCAAGGGGTGGCGACTGGCGTTGGTTTTTTAGGAGCCGGGGAGATTTTGCATCGATCGCGTGCCGATCATCATCGTACAGAAGTCAAAGGCTTGACCTCTGCGGCTTCAGTTTGGGTCACAGCCGCGTTAGGAGTGACCGCAGGAGCAGGGCTTTGGCAATTGACGATCTTAGGAGCGCTCTTCACGCTGATCACCTTAATTGTGATTAAGCGACTTGAACAAACCGCGATCGTTTCTCGTCAAGATGAGCGAGATGAAGAATAATAATGCAGAATAGGTGATGCGTTGACTCGATTCAATGTCATCCGAATCTACAATTCAATATTTTCAAACATGGATCATGAGATCTCATCCAGTCGCAAATCAGGAATCAGTGCAAGATATCAAGCTTGGATTGATCCCGCTTGGACAATCGGGCTTTGGGCAGCCGCGATCGTACTCTTTACGGTCAATCTGGGCGGGCTTCCCTTACGCGATTGGGATGAGGGCATTTTGGCTCAAATCGCCCGCGAAATTTCTAGAGCGCCGCTCGATTCGCTCAGTTGGCTCTTTCCGCTCGATCCCAATGGCGCACCCTACCTCAACAAGCCACCGCTCGTCCATTGGCTGGTGGCGATGTTTTATCAAACTTGGGGCGTGAATGAATGGACATCACGACTCCCTGGAGCAATCCTCACGGCAACTTCTGTCCCCTTGCTCTACGGAATCGGACGAGAAATCTTTTTTCAACGCAGTCCCGCGATTTTTGCAGCACTCGTCTATCTCACCTCGCTGCCAGTAGTGCGTCAAGGACGTTTGGCAATGCTAGATGGAGCGATCCTGTGCTTTCTCTTAGCGATGGTTCTATGCGTTCTACGATCGCGTCGAGATCTCCGGTGGGGGCTAGGAATTGGACTTGCGTTTAGCTGTATTTGCTTGACTAAGGGAATTTTAGGCATTTTACTCATTGTGATCGCGCTGGTTTTCATTGCTTGGGATACGCCGCGATTATTGACTTCTGCCTACTTATGGTCTGGATTTGGACTCGGTTGTATTCCGGTTGTGTTGTGGAATGCCGCGCAGGTTTATCGCTATGGCAACGATTTTGTGGGCACACACTTTTGGGATCAGTCTTTCAAACGGGTGTCTGCTTCCGTAGAAGACAATTACGGCTCTATCTTCTACTACGTCTGGGAAGTACTAAAACAGGGCGTTCCTTGGGTGCTATTTTTACCGATCGGGTTTCGCAATGCTTGGGAAAATCGGAATCTAAGCTGGGCAAAATTAGCGATCGTCTGGAGTGGAATTTACTTCGTGGTGATTTCGGTGATGCAGACGAAGCTGCCCTGGTATGCGATGCCACTTTATCCGGCTTTTGCGATCGTCGTTGGCGCACAGATTCAAGAATTTTGGCAACCTGCGATGTTCTCTGATCCACGTCCGATTCCGAAAGCACGGATTTGGACAGCCACATTTCTTGTCTTGTCGATCGTGGCTTGGGCGGGGACAATTTATTACACGGTGCGATCGCAACCGGATGTGCAATTAGTCTTTTCAACTTTAGCGTTGACGCTGACCGTAACGGCAATTTTAGTTGCACGGCAGGATATTCAATTTATTGTGGTGCTGATTTGGGGAACGTATTTGACCTTGCTGGTGTTGATGATGTCGAATCATTGGGTTTGGGAGTTGCAAGAAACCTTTCCAGCAAAACCTGTCGGGGTGATGATTCAACGGGCGACTCCAAAGGGGCAAGTGATTTATACGTCGTATCCCAATTTTCGTCCATCGCTAAATTTTTATAGTCAAAGAACGATCGTGCCTGAGCCTCTCGAAGCCCTGATGAAACGGTGGAAAGAAGACCCTCACCCCCACTTATTGCTGGATCAAGATGCCATTAAGAATTTTTCAGAAAAGCAGATACACTGGTTAGACACAACAGATAGTTGGGCATTAGTCAGCCGAAATCCTGAGGTAAAACCGACGACAACAGCGAGTAAACAGACTCAAAAACCGAGGAAGTTACCTCCTCGGTCTCCAAAAAATTGAGATTAAAGCTTCAGAGCTTCTCGACTCTCTACGCTACGATTCTGCTTCTTTTTTCTCATCCTCTGCCGCTTCGTAAGCGATCTCTTCTTGGACAATCTCATCGGCTGGTAGCATCGAATCTGAAGTGCCATCCGTATCAGATTCAGATTGAATCGTCGGAGTCTCTGTTACAGTATCCTCCTCAAACCCGAAGTCATCATCTTCTACAACTTCAGTCGGAGTCGCTGGCGAGGAAACTTCTTCTTCGCGAAACTCCTTACGAACATAAACCTCTTTATTCTTCTCAGGCTTCTTGAATAAACCGCCAATTGCGCTGCCAACGGCTCCAACGGTTCCCATCACGTCCGGCTTACCAGCCTCTGGAGTCGGATTGCCAAAATCCTCCCGTTTCAAGGGCTGATAAGGTTCCGCAGTCGCAGGTTCATCTTTTTTGAGCAGAGTTTGCGCTTGGTCTTTCACCTTTGAAAAAATCTGCTTTCCTTGTTCAACGACTTTTGCCGCATTTTCCGAGTTGAGCGCTTCTGAGAATTTACCTTGCAATTCGGTAGTCGTTGGCGTGTAGCCTAAGCGAGAAGTCAGCGATTGATAGCCAAACCACCCAATCAACGTCACACTCGCCATCTGTCCCAACAACACCCCACCCGTAATGCGATCGGCACAAATCCACAGCACCAGCGCATAAAATAATCCCACGCCTGCTAGAGTCAAATCGCCTTTGCGATAAATCTCTGGGTAAAAAAAGGCGGACATATACAGTCCGAAGCTACCCAATGCAACCGCCAACGCCAAAAGATATGTCAGCATTTTGCTGCCCTCAACTCGGAAAAACTACATTAAATGTACTCTGAAGCGTCAGAGTACACAGGTAGGGTTAACAGAACTGCACTAAGCGAGAATTTGATCATCGAGTGAGAAATCAATCTCTTTGCGATCGCGCTCAATCTTCAAATAGTCATGCTCAAAGGAGTCTTTCAGCCCCGAGACGAGATCAAATTCGGGTTGCCAATCCAGTTCGGTCATCACCTTATGCACATCTGCAAAGAAATGTTGCGTCCGCATCGGGAAGGCTTTCTTTTTGCCAAAGTCGAAGGCTTTCGGATCGTAATGCACGATTTTGGGACTTTCTTTGCCGACGGCTTCTGCACAAGCCCGTGCAAGTCCATCAAATGTCACAGCTTTCGTGCCTGAAACATTATAGATTTGCCCGATCGCGCTTTGATTTCCCAACACTTTCGCCATCGCTGCTGCCAAATCTTTCACATGTCCAAATTGCGTGAAATGCTGCCCATGTCCCGGAATCGGAACCGGACGATCGCGCACAATGCGATCGAAGAACCAAGCTTCTAAATCGTTATAGTTCTGAGGTCCATAAATGTAAGTCGGACGAATCGACGTAAACGGAATTCCCGCTTCTGCTAAATACGATTCGGTGTCATGTTTGCCTTTATGCCGACTTTTCGGATCGACTGCATCACCTTCGACATGCGGCATTTGATCCGATTTGAGATAGACTCCCGCCGAACTCATATAGACAAAATGTTGAATCCGACCTTTAAACATTTCGGCTAAAGGCTGAGTATCCGTCAATTCGCGTCCGTTGTTATCAAAGACCGCATCAAAATCGAGGCTTGCCAACTGCTT
>JALOOO010000093.1 GCA_025454375.1 Leptolyngbya sp. Prado105
ATTTGGAACTTTGTGCATGACTATAATGCGACGCTGAGACGAAAGATGGCGAAGGCTAGCTGTACTATTTCCTCCAGCCTTTCCTAAATAGCACTACCCCCATCCTATTAGAGAATCTTTCAAAGCGCAAGAAAATACTTCTGTTTCTTGATCGGATTACTTGGGATTAATACTGTTTGGAATTTGCTCACGAATAAAGTCCCAAATGTATCGACCTGCTGCGTTGCTTGTTCACCCGCCCGCGCGGGCGGAATCCAATCGATATTATTTGATCGCAAATCCCTTTTAACGCTTGCTGAGGGCTATTCTTCTATGTCTTACTAAACTCCAAATTGGTCGGAGTATGATCAAACTGTTGTGTCGGGAATCGGTCGAAGAGAAAAGACGTAAATTATCAAAACGACCATTTCAATCAATCCAAATTATGCTACAACCGCTCATCCGCACTACGTTCGCTGCCATTACAGCATTTGTAGCGACGAATATTGATGACATTCTGGTTTTGATGCTGTTTTGCTCCCAGATTGAGCGCGGCTTTCGTCGTCGTCAGATTGTTGCAGGACAGTATCTGGGATTTCTTGTCCTGCTGCTCGCAAGTTTGCCTGGTTTCTTTAGCGGTTTCCTCATTCCTCGCCCTTGGATTGGATTACTGGGATTGCTGCCGATCGCAATTGGACTATCACAGTTGAGGCAAAGCGAGGGAGACGAAGAGATGCAAATCGTCTATCCAAACAAGTCTAGTTTCGCTGGGATTCTCAGTCCTCAAACCTATCAAGTTGCAGCCGTGACGATCGCAAATGGCGGGGACAATATTGGCATCTATCTTCCTTTGTTTGCTAGTAGCAACTGGGTTGAGCTAAGCATTATTGTGACTGTTTTCTTTCTGATGATTGGACTATGGTGTGCGATCGCAATTTATCTTGCACATCATCCTCTGATGACTCGTCCACTGACGCAGTACGGCAAACGCATTGTTCCTTTGATTCTGATTGGCTTGGGACTGTACATTCTATGGGAAAGCAAAACCTACACCTTACTCAAGTCAATCAAAACTTCCACAACTTAAACCGTGACAGTTTCATCTCAGCGTTTTATAGTATCAAAGTTGTTAGGATGCTGCTCGCAAAAATCAACTCAAAAGCTCAAGAATTCGTAGTAGAGCAATTTCAATTTTGTACGATCGCTCACTTAATTCTTTGCCGAGATCCGCGATCGCTTTCTCTAGTAGATAGTGATTTAGTAGTCGTTTTAGCTCCTCAGATCGCTGAGGCAAGAAAGCTCCCGAATGTGCAACCTCAAAATACGACTTGAGGAAAGTTCCTCCCGTCCAATACTTCCAGTGCTGCGCGCCTTGTTTCATCTGCTTGATTTGACTGGGCGAATATTCTGCATTGTTCATCTCACTTGCTAAAGCAGTCTCAGCCGCAACATGAAACGATTGCATCATCCCCGCAACATCCCTCAGCGGAGAACGCTTAATTCGGCGATCGCTTAAACTGCGCGAAGTATTGCCCTCGAAATCAATCAGTACAAAATCTTTACCTGTGTAGAGAACTTGACCCAGATGATAGTCCCCGTGATATCGAGTTCGCAGGGCTGTAATCTTCTGATCTAAAATGCTGCGAAACTGGACTAGGCAGGGTTCATAAAGCTCTAAAACGTCTCTTGCAAGTAACGGATCTTCGATCTGATGGAGTTGATTGCGTAGGGCTAGAAAGACTTTTCCGGTTAGATTTCGGGCGTATTGGTAAATCGATCGCTGATAGAGCGAAGTAAAAGGCTCTGGTTTGAAATCGGGATTTTCAGAATCAGAAGCAAGTGCAAGATGCAATTCGGCGGTGCGTTGTCCTAGAAGCTGAATATTGGCTAAGTAAGTCGATTGTACAGAAGCAGGAATATCATCTAGAGTCGGCGTTTCAACGACCTCATCTAACGACTCGAAATAACTCCGTAGACTATCGAGCGTATAGTCCCAAGCATTTTGAGTATCAGAGATGAATTCTTGTAGAACAGCTACCGTCATCGGCGCACGTCCTGGGATTTGATATTCGATCGAGCCGAGAATCGCTGGAGTCTGGTCAAATTTAGACTGTAGAAAGCGGCGAATTTCTAAATCTGGATTGATTCCCTCTTCGACTTGGCGGAATATCTTTAAAAGCAATTCAGCTTCTGCACCTGTCTTGACAGATTCGCCGTAGAGAATCGAAGTATTGTTATGCTCGCCCTTGAGTAAGCAGCTTTCAAACGAATCTGGCAGACTCACAGAAGTAACCTTCAACTGTCCAAACTCACCAGAAACCTGCACACCATGTCTGAAGAGATCTAGCAATGCCATTTGAAACGTTGGCTCAGAAGTTGCCTCAAACAGCAAACCCTGCTCAAGATTCGCAATTACAGAAGCATCTAAATCGCGATCGCCATAAGCAATCAACATCACAAAAGTTTCAGGTTGTCCTTGAATGTAATTCACCTGTAACCAAATTAGTTGAGCTTCAGGAGCAATTGGAATCGTCTCGATAATCTGAGCCGATTGTACTTGCTGATTTCTCGCCTTAAACCAACGATGCTGTTTGAAGTGATTCACCAGAATCGTTTCTAGCTTTGCTTTACTCGTAGAACGAGTCAGAACAGTCTCCCAATTACTTCTGATTTTAGGGAGTTCTGATTGTATCGGAGAATCAACCGATTTGAGACTAAACCAGTAGAAAGCGTAAGCTCCCAAGCTCAAGAAGTAAGGCGCATCCTTCACAGACGGGAACTCAGTTCGCCCAAACACTTCAACTGGAATCGAACCGGAGAAAGTCGAAAGATCTAGCTCAACCGTTTGCACAAAGCGCGACAGATTTGCCACCACTAGAATACATTCATCCTTGTACGTTCGTGTGAAAGCTAGAACTTTGCGATTTTCTGGGTGAAGAAGCTGAAAGTCTCCCCGCCCGAAAGCTTGAAACCGTTTGCGAGTCGCAATCAGCCGCCGCATCGCATTGAGAAGAGAATTGGGATTCGATCGCTGAGCTTCAACATTTACTGTCGCATAGTTATACTCAGAATCAACAATCAAAGGTAAGTAAAGCTTGTGCGGATTTGCTCGACTAAATCCTGCATTGCGATCGTCACTCCACTGCATCGGAGTCCTCACTCCATTGCGATCGCCCACATACACATTGTCTCCCATGCCAATTTCGTCGCCATAGTACAGCACAGGCGTTCCCGGAAACGTAAGTAAAAGACTATTGAGTAGTTCAATTTGTCGTCGATCGTTCCCCAGTAACGGAGCTAATCTGCGCCGAATTCCGAGATTGACTCGCATCTCTTTGTCTTGAGCATAGACCCGATACATATAGTCTCGGTCTTCATCCGTTACCATTTCTAAAGTAAGCTCATCATGATTTCGCAGAAAAATGCCCCACTGACAATTTTCAGGGATTGGCGGAGTCTGTTGCAGAATGTCATTAATTGGAAAGCTGTCTTCCATTCGCACAGACATAAACAATCGTGGCATCAATGGGAAATGAAAATTCATATGGCATTCATCTCCATCCCCATAGTAAGCCGCCGCATCTTCAGCCCATTGATTCGCCTCAGCAAGCAGCAGACATTCGGGATAGTTCGACTCCACATGTTTGCGCAGCTTTTTTAGGAAAGCATGAGTCTCAGGCAAGTTCTCACAATTCGTTCCTTCACGCTCGTACAAATAAGGCACAGCGTCCATTCTTAACCCATCAACCCCCATTGCCAACCAAAAATCTAGCACCTCAAAAACAGCGTGCTGAACGGCTGGATTGTCATAGTTCAAATCTGGCTGATGCGAATAGAAACGATGCCAAAAGTAGGCATTTGCAACCGAATCCCATGTCCAGTTAGAAGTCTCAAAATCTTGAAAAATAATCCGAGCTTCCTGGTACTTATCAGGCGTAGCACTCCAAACATAAAAGTCTCGCTCTGGAGAACCTTCTGGGGCACGTCGAGCGCGTTGAAACCAAGGATGCTGATCAGAAGTGTGATTAATAATTAGCTCGATAATTACCCGGATTCCGCGCTGGTGAGCCGCCTCTAGAAAAGCTTGAAAATCCTCGATCGAGCCATAGATCGGATTAACACTCGTATAGTCTGCAATGTCATACCCATCATCGCGCAGAGGAGACGGAAAAAAGGGCAATAGCCAAAGTGCCGTCACTCCCAAATTTTGCAGATAATCGAGCTTTTCAGTTAACCCCTTGAAGTCACCAATTCCGTCATGATTGCTATCTGAGAAAGCTCGGATCGGAACTTCGTAAATAATTGCATCCTTGTACCATTGGGGATCGTGATGGAGTGTGGAGAACTGCGTCATCGTCAAAGTTGTCTAGACTTTACCGTCTCAAGCTAGTTGGTTTTGTTGGATTTTGTCCTGACCCAGAGAGTGATTTTTAATTTCTGCCTGTGGGAGCATGACATTTGAGCAAGAGTCGAATAGCGTTCGATTAATGAACCAGTGATGATTATGTTTCAGCGATCGAGCGGCATCCTACTTCAACCGACCAGTTTACCAAGCAAATTTGGTATTGGTGATTTAGGACAATCCGCATACGAATTTATCGATTTTCTTGAAAAAAGTGGTCAGTCGCTTTGGCAAATTTTGCCCCTTGCACCGACTGGATACGAACATTCGCCTTACACAATGAACTTCAGCGTTTTTGCGGGCAATCCTCTGATGATTAGCTTAGAGCAGATTTCAGAAGAAGGATTATTGAAGCTAGACGAACTCATCCCGCTAGAAGGCAGTGTTGAAAAAGTAGACTTCGATCGAGTCATTCCCTACAAAACAAAGTTACTCAAGCTCGCATTCAATCGCTTTATTCCGTCGCCTGAATTTGATCAATTTTGTCAGGAGCAATCTCAATGGCTGGATGATTTTGCTCTGTTCATGGCATTGCTCGAAGCAAATCAGGGCAAGAATTGGAATCAGTGGGAGCCTGCGATCGCACACCGGGATCTGCAAGCCATTCGTAATGCAAAAGATAGCCTGAAACCAGAAATTCAATTTCAGCAATTTTTACAGTTTAAGTTCTTTCAGCAATGGATGAAACTGCGTGAGTATGCCAATGCTAAGAACATTCAACTCATTGGAGATATCTCGATTTATGTGTGTTTCAACAGCGTTGATGTCTGGGCACATCCAGAGATCTTCAAGCTTGACCCTGAAACCTTTGAACCGACCTTTATTGCAGGCGTTCCACCGGATTATTTTAGCGAGACAGGACAGCTTTGGGGCAATCCGGTTTATAACTGGGAGCAACTCCAGAACAGTAACTATGAATGGTGGATTCAGCGATTTCAGACCACCTTGCAGTATGTAGACATTGTTCGAGTTGATCATTTCAGAGGATTTCAAGCCTACTGGCAAGTTCCAGCAGGAGAAGAGACTGCAATCGATGGAGAATGGATCGAAGCACCGGGAGCCGAATTCTTTGAGACATTAGGGCAGCGATTAGGACAGTTACCGATTTTGGCAGAAGACTTAGGCATCATTACGCCTGAAGTTGAGGAACTGCGCGATCGCTTCAATTTTCCTGGCATGAAGATTCTGCTGTTTGCCTTTGGGGATGATGCAAGTAACACTCACTTACCGCACCACTATGTTCACAATAGCGTCGTTTATCCTGGGACGCATGATAACGATACCGCGATCGGCTGGTGGAGTTCTGCATCAGAGCATGAGAAATCAATGCTGGCGGCTTATGTTGGCTATCCAATCGAGGAGATTCACTGGACATTGAATCGCATTGCGTTTGCGTCTGTTGCGAATTGGGCGATCGTTTCACTCCAAGACGTTCTAGGACTCGATGGCAATGCGCGAATGAATGATCCCAGTCAAAATGCCGGCAATTGGCGTTGGAGATATTCCAGTTCACAGTTGCTCACGGATGAATTAGCTGAGAAATTGCGATCGATGACAACCTTATATGGTCGAATTTGACTCGCGATTGCGCCCCTAAATCGTGCCTAATGCCGCCAACTGCGCCCGTGCCTTCTGCAACGACTCAAACCATTCCTTCTCCGGATCACTATCCGCCACAATCCCCGCCCCAACCTGTCCCCAAACTGTCGCCACCTCTCCCGATCTTACATAAAGCAACGTCCGAATCAAAATATTCAAATCCAAATTGCCCCGTCGATCGAGAAATCCACAAGACCCATAAAACAAACTTCGCCGCACGGGTTCTAACGACTCCACAATCTCCATACAGCGCACCTTCGGACAGCCCGTAATCGTACCGCCTGGAAACAAAGCGCGAATTACATCTACTGGCGTGAAGTGCGATCGCACTCTTCCCACGACATTACTCACTAAGTGCATCACATGACTGTATCTTTCGATGACGAGTAATTCATCGACTTTGACTGTGCCCCACTCACACACCCGACCCAAATCATTGCGCTCTAAATCAACGAGCATAATATGTTCCGCGCGTTCCTTGATGTTGTCGAGTAGCTCATGTTCGAGTTGGTGATCGAGTTCGGGAGTGAGTCCACGCGGACGAGTTCCAGCGATCGGGCGAGTTTCTGCAATTCCATGCTCTAGTTTTACTAGCCGCTCGGGAGAACAACTGATCACATCCCCCCAAGGCGTTTTCCAATAGCTAGAAAACGGAGATGGATTGATCGATTGTAGCGATCGGTAAATTGACCAGCTATCAGATCCCGTTTTTGCCTCAAATCGCAATGACAAATTTGCTTGGAAGATATCACCTGCTTGAATGTGCTGTTTTGCTTTGAGTACGATCGTTTCATACTCCGTCTGACTCATACAAAACTCAGTTTGAAACGCAGAACCGACTCGCAAAATGTCACAGTGATTCGCCTGCTCAAGCTGATCTAACTGGAGTTCACTGCTTGCTGCAAGCCAAAGCACTTGCTCTTTGTGATCTAAGACCGCAAAGCATTCTGGTTCATACCAAAAGGCAACCGGAAACGGCAGCACATCCGCTTTTAAGTAAGGCAGCTTCTCAATCTCCCAAGCGAGATCGTAACCGAGCCAGCCCAGCCAACCCCCTGTAAATGGCAAATGTTCCGGAGCGTCTGAGGTCGATTTTTGTTGAATTAGATCCGTCAGAAACGGCAAAATTTCGCCAATTCCGGGAGTCCAGAAGGTGCGAGGCTGACCTGCACAAATCGAAAATCGTCCGAGTTGCGGATAGTCCGGCGAGGCAGGATAAGGACTTTCGAGTAGGGTTGCAGTCTCGTGATTTAGAAACAGAGATGCAAAGACTTCTGAGCCTGTGCGCTCGTTCAACGGGAGCGATCGCCAAATCCAAGGAGCTAAAGTCATAGGGCGCAATAACAGCTTTAAGAGCTTATTCGACGCGAATCGGCAAGCTCAGGGTCAACATTGTATTTCCTGCAAGTTGTTCTAGCTTGATCTTGGCATTGAGTTCGATCGCAAATCTTCTCAACAATGCCAAACGCAAACTCGAAACGTTCTGCTGCCGTCTAGTTACTGTCTCTTCATCCACACGACACTGGGCTGAAATATTTAAAGTCGATTCTGTCGCTGAGGTGTGAATTTGAATCGCCAGCGCGGGATTGGCATCATGTAAATGCTCCAAAAGCTGAATCAGCGTCTTCTCCAGAGTCGGTAAGTTCACTAAAATACTGGGGAGCATTTCTGATGCAGGGACAAGTTGAACTGCGATCCCACTTTGAGACTTGAAGCGATCGAGCAGATTCGCCAGCCAAGTTTGAATCTGAATCTCACTCACCGGGAGGGCTTCAGACCCACCGGAAGCATTTTGGAAAACCAGCAAATCGCTCACCAGATGATAGCCTTCATGCCATTCTTGCTGAAGAATTTTCAAATACTGCTCTAACCGTTGAAAGTTCGGATTGGCATCTTCAGGATTTTGGATCTGCTCGACAATTCGCTGCATTAGCTCGATCGCCATTCTCATATTCGTCAGCGGAGTCCGCAACTCGTGAGAAAGCGCCTCGATAAAGTCATCTTGCAGCGTCCGTAAATGCTCCAAATCTTGGACTTTCGCCTGCATGATTCGAGTTTGCTGCATTTGCTGATAGGTTTGGACGACTTGAGTGATCAGGTGTGCAATCAAATCAGCCTTATAATCTGTCCATACAGTTCCTTCGGAGAAGATCATCCCGATTTCCCCGATCGACATTTTCTCGCCCTGAATCGGGCAGACCAGCATCGGATTTAACGTCGCATAGAGAGGCGGAATGACTTCAATCGGCGGACAGACCCAACACTGCTGTCTAAACAAGCGCAAGTAAAACGAGGGAGATTCTGCAATCTGAGTCGTTTCCTGAAGCCGAGATCTCATCCCTACCTCAGGCTGATTAAACTCTGCAATCACGGTCGAAACCGTCGCGGCTGAATTGTGAAGTGCAAGCCAACTCTGCTCTGCTTTAAGCACTTTGCTAATCTCTTGCAGCATCCAGGATAAGAAATCGCGGCGATCGGTGCGGCATTCTTCAAGTAAAAACCGTCTCAAGCGATCGATTGAGATCGAGAACTGCAACTGCTCGGTACGCGACTTTAACTGAGTCGTCAGCAAAGCCTGGGTCGCCTCTAAAATCTGCTTTTGTGCATCGAGATTCGATTCGCGCTGGCGACGATCGCTCATATCTTGAAACACCATAACGCCACCAATGATCGCTCCGTCTCTATCTCGAATCGGCGAAGCACTATCGCCGACAGGTCGTTCAGTTCCATCTCGTGACCTCAAGACAGCACGACTCGGCAATGTAATCGTATCACCCTTACACAATGCTGCCAAAATTGGATTGTCGATCGCTTCGCGCGTTTCTTCATGTACTAAGGTCAGCACGCGCCCTGCAAATTCTCCCAGCGCTTGCTCTTGCGTCCATCCGGTAAAAAATTCGGCGGCGGGATTCATGAAGGTAATAAATCCATCCACATCAGTGGCGATCGTCGCATCTCCAATACTGACCAATGTTGTGGCATACCACTGCTGCGCTGCCTTGATCGCGGCTTCTAATCGATAGCGCTGTAACGCAACTTGAATCGCTAAATCGAGATCCGCATCCTTAAAGGGTTTGACCAGATAGCCAAACGGCGAGGTCTTCATCGCACAGCCCAGCGTATGCTCATCAGAATGAGCCGTAAGATACACAACCGGAACATTCAGCTTCAAATACAACTCTTCTGCTGCATAAACGCCGTCGTTTTTTCCTTGTAGACAAATATCCATTAAGACCAAATCAGGCTGGTGATTTGTAGCAAAATCAATGGCTTGACGAGCGGTCGTCGCGATCGCAACCACTTGATGCCCCAGACCTTGCAATGCCTCTTGCACATGCCAAGCGACGACGCTTTCATCTTCAACGACGAGAATTCTAGCTGCTGATTTCAAGGTTTCACTCGCTCACTCAATTCCCAATCATTGTAGGATGTGTTGCAATATTTTAAGTAAGATTTTAAGCGGCATTAAATGTCACTTTAAACCGAGTTTTTTGATTATTTTCGACACTAACTTGTCCATTAATTTGACCCACTAAGGCATTAACAAGTCGTAAACCCATCGATCGAATTTTTTGCA
The DNA here is from genome assembly GCA_025454375.1 of Leptolyngbya sp. Prado105. GTDB lineage: Bacteria > Cyanobacteriota > Cyanobacteriia > Leptolyngbyales > Leptolyngbyaceae > Leptolyngbya. The sequence goes on from JALOOO010000093.1 coordinate 9,558, forward strand.
ATTGGAAACTTTCAGGTAGATTTTTTCCGCTGTTTTCTACAATTAACCAAATCTGTGGAGAATGATTTTCTAAAATGACCGTAACTTCGCCTGTTTCTTCACCCATGAATCCATGTTTTAAGGCATTTGTCATCAGTTCATTCAGAATTAAACCGCAAGGAATTGCTTTTTCTAAGCTTACGATCACATCTGGATCAACCTGCATACTGAGATGAATCTCTTCCGGTTGCGTTCGATAGGCATGAAATAAGCTGGCTGTAAGGGTTTGAACATACTCAGACAGGTTCACCCGAGCAAAGTCTTCAGAACGATACAAACTATCGTGAACCAATGCCATTGAACTAATTCGATTTTGGCTATCTTCAAAGATTTGTCGCGCTTCTGGATCTTCAATTCTTTGTGCTTGTAAATAAATCAAGCTTGAGATGATTTGCAGGTTATTTTTGACTCGGTGATGAATTTCCTTTAACAGGGCTTCTTTCTCTTTAAGAGAAAGTTTGATTTGATCTTCTGCAAGTTTTTGAGCCGTAATGTCCTCGATCGTGCCAATCTGTCCCCTGAGTTTTCCTGCTTCTGAAAAAGTGGGAGTCGTTCGCACTGCTAGCCAGCGAATTTCTCCTTCAGGCGTGAGAATTCTAAACTGATTCGCGTAGGGTTTTCCCTGGGGAATGGTTTCATGCCAAACCTTCAGAACTCGATCGAGATCGTCTGAATGCAGAAAGCCCAGCCAACCTTCTCCCAAACTCTCTTCCAGGGTGTAGCCGATCATCTCTTGGCAGCGAGGATTAATATAGGTGCAGCGCCCTTCTGCATCGGTGCTGAAGATGCCGAAAGGCAGACAGGTACTCAGAGTTATCCATTGTTCTTCACTCGTGCGCGATAAGACAGGTGAGCAAGCATTCGGATCAATCAGCGCATCGAGTTGGGTCAGAACTGTGGTCAGCGATCGCTCAACCCAGAGTTGATTTGAGTTAGGAATCGTATCTAAATAGTGCTGAAACTCCTGAATCTGTTGCTTGAAAGCCTGCACACGAGCTTCCAATTCAAGACAATGAGCCGCCATCTTGTCTATTCCTAAATGAATTCCAAAGATTATAGGAAACTTTATCAAATAATTGATTTTATTGATTGAAAAAGTTTTTCGCTTTGGAATCCACTAAAGTTATGCGCGAATTGAGCTTAGAAAAATCTGACTCAGCACAATGTAAAGAATCGCTGCTAAAATTACGCCATTTAGCGGAGCAATTCCGATTGAGATAATTTTTGCTGGAGCGCACGGGTGTAATCGATCGCGAAGTGATACCGCCCTTTGGCATAGAGATAATCGAATGATCCCGATCGGGATCTATAGGTTCGTCAGTTTAGCAAAAAGCCCTTACAAGAATTGACTTGTAGGGGCTTTATCGTTCAATTATGCGTTAGAAATTCTTGAGTTAAGCATTCCCAAAAGTGGGGAGTGAGATTTCACCCTCGCCTCGTGGAAAGCTTGGTAAATCAAGATGTCCGTTCCTGCGATTTTTCACGGCTAAGCGGTAGTTGACGCTTTGTAATTCGGCGTGAAGCTGGCGATTTTCACGCTGAATCATTGCCACTCTTTCTCGTACCGGCTGCATCCGCTCCGCAAATTTCTGCCGATACACCTTGGGCAATTCCTGAACGACTTGTTCCAGCATTTTCGATCGCTCGGTTAACTCTTCAGCGGTCTGACGCAGTTGGCGCAGTTCTTCATCGCGATGCGTAATTTGCTCTTGATAGAACGTTACCTGGTCTTCAACCGATTGAAGCTGTTCGCGCAGTGCCCGGACTTCAGCAATTTGTCGATCGGATGGTTCATCATCACTCGGAGTCGGCACACTGGCATTGCCTTTGACTAGGCGAAATAATTCCTGAGAAAGCTGCTGCACGAGTTGGTCGCGCATTTGCAGTTCTTCTTGGAGACGGGCATTTTCAGCAAAGATTTGCTGAGCTTGAGAAGCATCAAGTTGCATCATGAGACGGGGACTTCCTCTGGGGTAATCACGGTAAGATTTTCCTCCCATAATCGCGGAGGAGACGATCGACGAATGTCTCGCCAAATTGCAGTTGCCGCCAATGTACCATCTGCAACCGCAATTGATACCTGATTTAAACCCTCTTTTAAATCTCCAAGTGCAAAAATTCTCGGATGCGATGTCCTGCACATGTCGTCTGTGACGAGATTTCCGCCTTTCCAGTCGAGTTCAATCCCTTTTAAGTAGGCATTGTAATAATGCGAACCCATTGCCACCAGCCCAGTTTGTAACTCGATTATTTTTCCATCTGCAAGTTCTACGCCGCTCATCTCGTGATTCTGCCCGATAAATCGTTTTAACGGAGTCTCAACTAGGGGATAGCCATGAGATTTTAATTTTTCGCGCATTTCATCACTGACTTCAAATAAGCCTTGAGTGAAAACGGTAATATAGGGCGTGAACCAATTCAGCACGAATGCCGTGTTGATCGCGCCTTCCGTTCCGACGAACAATCCGCATTGCTTATCTGCCATTTCCCAGCCGTCGCAGATCATGCAGACATGCAGGTTATATCCTGCGTAGTCAAATACATTCTGCATGTCGTCTAGTTTGGGTAAATGGTCGATGATGCCACTGGCAGCGACGACGTATTTAGAGCGAAACACTGGGTAAGTGCTGTCTTGCTTGCCGACTTTTACTCTCACGGCAAAGGTTTCTCCCTCATCTTGCACGTCTTCGACAAAGCCCGTGAGATAGTCGCCATTAAGCGAGAGGAAATGATTTTGCCCTTGCTGGAGCATTGTGCGTCCGGGGGTTCCTGGGGGTAATCCGAGGTAATTTTGCAGTTCTTGCATCCAAAACGATCGACCGCGACCTTTTTCGATCACGAGGCAGGACAGTCGATAGCGTTGCAAATAAATTGCGGCAGAGAGTCCACCCGCTCCGCCGCCGACAATAATGACATCGTAAACCTGATCAAGTCGCTGTTCGAGCGTTTTCTTAGAAAGCTTCATGGCGATTTCCGCAGTAGTCCTTGCATCGTAAATCTATGCGTTTGAGTGCGCTCATAGACTCCTCCAATGTAGCAATTCTGCGCTGAAGCGAATCGTCTAAAGCCTGTTTGAACCTTACAAGCCGTTGACTGATTTGATCAACTCGGTGCCGTTTTGCAGTAAGACGATCGAAGGCGTTCCCATCGCATTTATCTTGATCTGTTTCACAGTCACCTCGCCTCCTGCCAAACTTTCACCGATTTGCACAGAGCGGGAGGTTCCATCGGTGTCTTGGACGATCGCGCTGAGTTTTGCTCCAGTTTGAACCACACCTGTAAATGCGATCGCTTCTGCGAGATTCGTGCGAGAGACGGGGGGCAGGACAGGCAGAGCAGGCGCGCTCGGCAATGCGCTGAGCGAGATCGGCGGCAGTGGAGTAGGATTGAGGCGAATCGGCTGAGGTTGAGGTAAAGCAGCAACAGGTTGAGCAACGACAGTGGCAGACTTTGCTGCGATCGTTTTGGGTGCAGCAGGTTTGATACTGGCTCTGAGTTCAGTCGGCATTTCAATTGCAGCGAAGGGATCGCGGTTGCTAGCAACTGCAACGGGCATTAAAGGCGTTTTGCTATTGGTCGTTTGAATCATGCCTGCAATTTTCACTGGGGGCAAGGTGGGATTTTTTGCAGGGACAACAGGCTGCGCGAAGGTTTGGGGGGCAGGAGGGGCAGATTGAGTTTGGGGACGGTTTGAGGTGCAGCTTGTCAGTAAGAGCGTCATTCCCGTGCCAGCGCTCATGATCCAGTAACGTTTGCTCATACGGATTTCCTGGGCGTTTACATTTATACAGAATAGTCAAGGATTTACGGAACGCACGGCTTTATCTGTCTTTTGAGCTATCGGTTTTAACGGATTTTTAGTCAAAACTAGTAGTTATACTTGGGCGTTGTTGCGGTTGTCGATCGCTAACCTGAAGAAATTACTGGGATGAAAAAATTAGTTTTAATTGGGGGTGGGCATAGTCATGCGATCGCGCTGCGGCAATTTGGATTGCATCCGGTTTCTCAAGTCGAAATTACGCTGATTAGTGAGGCGGAGGATACGCCCTACTCAGGAATGCTGCCGGGACATGTGGCAGGGTTGTATTCATACGATGCGTGTCATATTGATTTGCGATCGCTGTGTGAGTTTGCGAAGGCTAGGTTGATCGTCGATCGTGCGGTTGGATTGGATTTAGCGCAGCATCGGGTTTTGTGTGAGCAGGCTGATGTGGCGTTTGATCTCTTGTCGATCGATATTGGCAGTACACCGACGATGCCAGCAGGGGCGCAAGGAATTGGAGCGAAGCCGATTTCGCGCTTTCTGAAATGGTGGGATCGCTTTGAGGGGGAGAGTTTAGCGATCGTTGGAGGCGGGACTGGAGGGGTGGAATTGGCTTTGAATATGCAGAGGCGGTTTCCCGACTTGAGGATTCAGATATTTCAGCGCGATCGAGAGTTGCTGCCGACTCATCATGCTTGGGTGCGGCGGCAATTTGAGAAAATTCTGGCTGAACGAGGGATTCAAGTGCATTTAGGTCAGACAGTTCAGCAAACGACCTGTGATGCGACGGTTTGGGTAACACAGGCTTCGGCTGCCCCTTGGCTCAAGCAGTCTGGTCTGAACGTGGATGAGCGAGGATTTATTTTAGTCAATGATTTCTTGCAGTCGGTTTCCCATCCTGAAGTATTTGCCGCAGGGGATATTGTGACAATGATTCACTACGCTCGACCGAAAGCGGGCGTATTTGCGGTGAGACAGGGTAAGCCTTTGTTTCACAATCTAGGTGCTGTGTTGGAAGGTCGAGCGCTGAAACCTTATCGCCCTCAGAAACGCTATCTTAGTTTGATTGGGACGGGAGATGAGATGGCGATCGCATCTTATGGAATCTTCGGTTGGCGATCGCGGTGGCTGTGGCGGGTGAAAGATTGGATCGATCGGGCGTTTATGAATCAGTTTAAGGGAGTGTGATGCAACTATCGATATCAGAGGATCAGCTAAAAATCGATCTGGATATTTGGGAACGCATTTGGGCGTTTTACTTTAATGCGGATCTGCATATTCCATTGAGTCATATCACGCTAGTTTCAACCGATGAGCCTCAGCACAGTTGGACAGATGTGCGGCTTCCGGGGACGTTTCTACCCGGTGTGATTAAGGCGGGAACGTACTATACCGATCGAGGAAAAGAATTTTGGTATGTAACGCGCTTGGGGCGATATGTGACATTGGAACTTGAGAACGAGTTCTATAAGCGCATCGTTCTCAGTGTGGAGCAGAATCGCGATTGGGCAGAGCAAATTCAGGCGCAAATTATCTTAATCGATCGCTGAATCTGAGCTATCGATCGACTGACCCCATCACCAAATCAATACTTGCCAAAATCACAAAAATATCCGCAACCTTTCGTCCTTGAATCAGATTGGGTAGTACTTGCAGATTGTTAAAATCTCCAGGTCGAATCTTCCAGCGCTATGGAAACACATTGTCATCTCCCATGGTCAATTACTCCGCCCACGAGGGGACGGGATAATTGACCTCTGCACTCTAATTGTGGCTTATCTTCTACCGCAGTTAATTATTTCTTAAGCTGAAAGCCTGATCGAATTCGCTTGAATAATGGTATTCAGTGTTACAAGGATTGACATGCAGCATCAGAAGATTTTAAGAATTGCAACACAAGGAAAGTCTTTGCTGAAAGTCACGTCGCAAGTGAATGCGATCGTGGCTGAGTCGGGCATCAAAACGGGACTGTGCAATTTGTTTTTGAGACATACTTCGGCAAGTCTTGTGATTCAGGAAAACGCTGATCCTGATGTGTTGCAGGACTTAGAGAACTTCTTCGCCAAACTCGTGCCGGAATGGGAGAACTACATTCATAGTACAGAAGGGCCCGATGATATGCCCGCGCATATTCGGACGGTGTTGACGCATTCTTCCGAGCAGATTCCGATTTCTCAAGGTCGGTTGGTGCTGGGGACATGGCAAGGGATTTATCTGTGGGAACATCGGCAGCAGCGGCATACGAGAGAGCTAGTTGTGCATCTAATGGGCGAGTAAGGGAGGACGGAAGCATGAGACGACGATGGGCGGTTTCGGTTTTGATTGTTGGAAGTTTGGCATTGGGGGGCTGTAGTGTTGAGAAAGCACGGGCACTTCAAGGTGCAGCCCTCCAGTTTCGCAATGAGTCACTGAGCGCGATCGAGGCCATTGACACGATGCGAAAACGAGAACTCGAAGCCCCGACTCGATCGAGTGCTGAAGTACGTCAGGCGTTTGTGAATCGGATTTTGAACTCGAGAGTTGAAGTCAGTGGGGAAGTGATTGATTTAGCGATCGATCCATTCCAGCCGCCGAAAGTTCCTGAGTGGGATACCTTTATCGGAGACTTGAGAAATCAGTATGAAGGCTTTTCGGAGATTTTTGCCAAGCTTGATAGTAAAAGTGTCGTCAGTCGAGATGAGGTCAAAAAGTCAGCAGAGTATGCCAAGACTTTGACAGTTCAAATGGCACTGCTCGCAAAAGCGATTAGCGATAATCCACCGATGCTCGTTCAGCATCGTACAAGCGCGATCGTCAAGCTGCAAGCGATCAAAAAAGAGTATCAATCGGTTCAAGCTAGAATCAAAGCAGGAGAATCATCATTGCTTTCGCGCAAAGCAGAGCTAGAAAATCAAGCAGGTGAGGTTCTAGGTGAGTGGCAGCAGATTAAGCAAGAAGAACAGCGCATTTTAGAACTGACCGTTGCTCAATGTATGCGGGCAGCCGCGACTGGAAAAGAAGTGATTGAAGCTGCAAATCACTATGATGATCTCGATCTCAATCAGATGAATGCTTTAGTTCCCAGAATTTTGACGACAGCATCGACCTTTACAGGTCGAGACTATTCAGCCTTGCGAACCAAAGCAACCCGGATTGTCGCTGACATTCAGACTGACCCCTTATGGAGTGGAGTCGCGCAGAAATTGCTCGATCGAGCTAATGCAGCAGCCGGAAGTCGAATTCCCGATCGCGGTTCTGAAGTAGGGATTCGGAATTTGGAGAGGTGATAATGCTTACCCCATAGTTCCTGATTGACTGACACATCTCTTCGGGATTGCCTGTCCTAATGACAACGAAGTGAGAAGGCTTTCAGGAGTTTTGTCAGTCAATCAGCCCACAGTTCTCTAGAATTCAAACCAGGTAATGTTCTATGTCTGAAGCAAATCAACTCTTTTTTGAACAAGCCTCTGAACTCTTGAGTAAGATCGAAATTCGCTATCGGCAGGCAGATTTTGATGACCAAGTTCAGTTAAAGAAGGAACGCGATCGAGCGATGGCACTGTTTTCTAGAGCAAGACTCGCAATCATGAAAGAGGGCATAATTTGTACTGATGCTGATGTGGAGCAGATGAAGCAGTTGCAGCAGAAGATTGATAGCTCAACAGATGTGCTGCAAGTCGTTGCAACGATCGCGAAGTTTACTGCATTTGTTCGATCGAGATTTTTACTTTAAGGTTCAAATTTACTATTTACGGTAGGATTAGTAAAATTCTGGCTTGGGTGTGACGCATGTGAAAATCTCGCTTGGACAACTTTCCACTTGATCCAGCTTCACTACAAATACCGCAATCGACCTTGGCAGCAACCTCGGCATCAATTGTCATTCCGCCCGTGCAGCATAAGCAATCGCATAAGAAGATTTATCAGCCAATCAGCTTCCACATCTTATGCGATCGAGGGAATTAGGAACTTCTCGTTTCCTCAAAGATTAGTCGTCTTTATCTGAGTTGCCTCTGCGTTCTTCTTTTTCGTTATCTTTTTCGTTATCCCGATCCTCTCGATCGCGAGATTGAGTTCTCTCGCCGTCTTTCTCATCGTCTTTATCGCGAGTTTGTTCTTGCTTTTCCCTGCCTTTCTCATCGTCATCTTCGGATTGATTCGAGGATTCCCGGACATTTGACGACTCTTCTTTTGCCTCAGTTTCGGCTTGCCCACCGCCACAACCTGTAAGTGCAACACTTCCAACCAAGATCGAAGCACCAAGCAGCAGCACTCCTACCGTTTTCTTGAGATCCACCATGACGATCTACTCCGTTTTTTATTTCTTCTTAAGACTCTAGCGAAGAAAAAGTCGGACAACATGCCCGATTTTCTATTGATACAATTCACTAGTCTCAATGGTTGAGTAGCATTTACGAGGTTTGTCAGCCAAGCAGGGCTTGCAAATCACTCGTAATTACACCGTTACATCCTGATTGACTGACAAAACTCCTGAAAGCCTCCTCCCTTCGTTGTCCCACCCACCCGCGCGTAAACGGCGGGCTAAAGAGATAACCCCACTCAAGTGGGCTGAAGCCTCTTCTGAGTGTGCTTTAGCACAGTTGCCTCCAGTAGCCCGCCGTTCACGTGCGGGCGGGACATGCGA
>JALOOO010000005.1 GCA_025454375.1 Leptolyngbya sp. Prado105
GATGCAATGTTGATTTTGCCGGAAGCAAAATTGAAGGATTCGCTCAGTATCTAGGTTATGACAGGAGGACGCGCTGCACAGAGCAATCTATTTCACAGTTTTGGGAGCTTTTCAGTTCCGACGGGTGGATCAGCGACATTTAATTTGATTGGCACTCCAAATGTTGCTAACCACTGTCTGGAACGATTTACGCAACGTCTCGATAGCTCAGAAAGAATTTCTCAAGCTCCTGAATCGATCGAGCCTTTAGTAGAAGCAACGAATTGGCGACGGAATGCGACAACTGGTAAGGTGCAACTGATTGCTAGCCAACCGACCAGATCGACCTCGATCGCAAATTTCGCTTCCAAGCTACATTAAATTCATCGGATCGACATCGATGGTTAAACTCACGGTCGAAGGGCAATGCGATCGCAGTTCTAATAAATCTGGAACGCGATCACTTTTGAGTTTTAGTAAAATCTGCCAGCGATATCGGTTGTTGATTTTTGCGATCGTTGCAGGTGCAGGACCTAAAACTTCATTTTCAGAATCAAGCAGCAGATCCGCGATCGTTTCTGCTGTACTTTGGACTGTTCTCTCATTCAATCCACTCAATCGAAACAGAACTAACTGTCCGTAGGGGGGATAGTTGAGCGTTGAGCGCTGTTCTAGCTCGCTCGCGACAAAAGGTTCATACTGCTGACGTTGGACAGCGAGAATTACAGGATTCTCAGGGGCATAAGTTTGCAAAATCACTCGTCCCGGTTCTTCTCCTCGTCCTGCTCGTCCTGCTACTTGTACAAGCGTCTGAAAGGCTCTCTCGCTGGCTCGAAAGTCGGCTAGGTTCAGTAATCCGTCGGCTGAGATAATCCCAACTAAAGTAACTTGAGGCAGATCAATGCCTTTCGTGAGCATCTGAGTTCCGACGAGTAGATCAGCGTCACCCTGAGCAAATTGACTGAGTAAAGCCCGATGCGATCCTTTTGCACGAGTGGTATCACTATCAAATCTAATCGTTTTGAGTTCAGGAAATAATCGAGCTAGCTCTTGAACTACTTTTTGAGTCCCACTCCCAAAATTTTTGAAGTACGATGAGCCGCAGGTAGGGCAGCGCTGGGGCTGGATCTGGGTATGATTGCAGTAATGACATCTTAGTAATGGTTGAGCATTTTCATGAGTGTGATGATAGGACAGTGAAACATCACAATTCGGACAGTCCATCACATAGCCACAACTGCGACAAGAGACAAACGTGCTATGCCCACGACGATGAATAAAGAGCAAGCCTTTTTGATGGTTCTCTTTGAGCTTTTTCAGTTGAGCTTGCAGCGATCGACTAAAAATAGATGGATTGCGATCGTGCAATTCTTTGCGCATATCGACAATATCGATTTTCGGCAAAGCTCTATCTAAGATTCGCTTGGGCAAAGAGAGATAAGTCGAAGATTGCGCGGCGACCCAGGATTCGAGTGAAGGGGTTGCGGAGCCTAAAATTAAGGGACAGTCTTCTAGCTCAGCCCGCCACTGCGCAACCGATCGCGCATGATAGCAAGGGGCAGGTTGGTCTTGCTTAAAGCTCGAATCATGTTCCTCATCCAGGATAATTAAGCCCAGGTTCGGTAAGGGTGCGAAAATTGCCGATCGCGTTCCAATCACGATTTGAGGCGAACCTGTGAGCATCTGCCGCCAGGTATCGAAGCGTTCTCCATCGGATAAAGCACTGTGATAAACACAAACTCGATCTCCAAATCTTGCCCGAAATCGATCGGTTAATTGCGGTGTTAAGCCAATTTCAGGAACGAGGACTAAGGCGGACTGAGCGCGCTGGAGATAGGGTGCGATCGCTTGTAGGTAAACTTCGGTCTTGCCTGATCCGGTCACGCCATGCAGCAAAATTTTTGCAAAAGACTGTGACGCATGAATGGATTCTAAAGCTTTTTCTTGGTCAGGCGTGAGCGATTTGGCTGAGTCAATTTCGACTTGGGTCGGGTTCTCACTTCTCAAAACTTCTCGACCCTGAAGGATGAGACAGCCTTGCTCTTGTAATCGTTTTACGGTCGGCGAAGTCGTTCGGCAGTGTTGCAGCAGATCGGTGAGCCACATTTCGCCGCCGTTGCGTTTGAGAACTTCTAGAATTTCGCGCTGTCTGTCTCGCAATTCGCCCTGCATCGAAACGAGAATCACTGCCTGCCGCAGTTGGGGACGAATGGTTGCGGGGGGCTGTAAATAGCTTTCGACCCAGTTGAGCCTGATTAAGTCCTGTAAGCCCCGATTTGCGCCTTTGACCTGGCGTTGGACAAATTGCCAGGAATAGTCTTTGGTTTTGCTCGATTTTAGGAGGGTCAAAATCTGCTGGGCGGCACTGTTGAGAAAAATTTCGTTGGCTTCGGGGTTGATGAGTCGAATGCGTCGTTGCGATCGCGCGAGTAATCCCGGCGGCAGCGCGACTCGAACGACCTGCATTAATGAAGTTTGATAGTATTGCGCGACACGATCGAGCAATGCCCAATAAGCCGCAGGAAAAAATCCGGCACTGACGATCGCATCAATCGATCGCATCTGTTTTGGCGGGAGATCGGGGGGGTCGTTGTGAAGTCGAACCGCGATCCCACCGACCTGCTGTGAGCCAAATGGCACACTCAAAATGTCACCGGGTTGAACCAGGAGATCCGGCGGTAATGCGTAAGTAAATACTCCTTGCGAACCCGGACAATCGACTAGCACATCAACCCAGTTCGGCGACACTCGAGACTCTGTTCTCAATTCCGCGACAGACCACAACTCAGACATATTGCAAATGAAGAGAAAAACTTAAGAAAACTCACAAATCCGAAATTTTGCGGTATTTAAACTACCAAAGGAATTGAGATATATTAGTTCAAATAAACTATCTAATTCATTCTAATGTGAGATGAGTTTACCGGATCGCTCGCGCCCTTGCACGACGACTCTACCCGCGACAGATTAGCAAAGAATACGATTGCTTTTCCAACCATTGGTAGAGATGTAAACCGAAACAGGTATGAGAGCCTGTTATAGCAGTAGGGGATTCATTTGGACTCCTAAAGTTTAGACATCTAATCTAAGCGCTCACCGCATCTGCAAGGATCACACTCAGCTACAGCAATCTGAGTCAGTTTGGTCACTCAATCTAAACTCCTTTCTAAAAGTTTCCAAAAGCTTTCTATGAAGTTGCCCAATTTGTCACACGTTCAGGAGGAATTCATTGTCTTATCCATTTATTCATTGAAACGAGAACATAACATCTAAAACTGTCGATCGCTGACTTAAAGTTTTCCGTCTAGGTTGACACTTAAATTGGCTCGCGCCCCCTGTAAAACTTCATTGATAAAAACACTATGAGCGAACAAAGCAACAGTTCTCCAACCGCAACCCTCTCTCAAGATATGGACTTTGCAATGGATGTTGCTGAGTTAGATTCAGTAGACTCTTTGCAAATAGAAGCTGACTTAGAAGACAGCACACCGATCGAAATTGAACCTGATATTCTTGAACTGACTTCAGTATCTGATGAGGCTTCGGATGAAGACGAGGTCGATCAAATTGCTTCAGCCCGATCATCTGGCTACAACAAAACGGTTGCTGATGACGCAGTGGGGGCTTTCTTTAAGGAAATGGCTCGCTATCCGTTGCTCAAAGCGGATGAGGAAGTCGAACTTGCCAGACGGGTACAGTATTTAGTTGAAGTAGACGAAGCGCGTCGTAAGCTTTATCAAGAATTAGGTCAACCTCCAACAAAAGCACAGTTAGCAGAGCATTTTGGATTAACTGAACGGCAGCTTGATCATCGGATGCACCGGAGTCGTGTTGCCAAGCGGAAAATGATCCGATCGAATCTGCGCTTAGTGGTGTCGATCGCGAAACGTTACCTCAATCGCGGTGTACCATTTCTTGATTTGATTCAAGAAGGCGCACTCGGACTAAACCGCGCAACTGAGAAGTTTGATCCCGATAAGGGCTATAAGTTTTCGACCTATGCCTATTGGTGGATTCGTCAGGGGATCACAAGAACGATCGCCAATGATGCCCGCACAATTCGTCTGCCCATTCATATTGTTGAGAAGCTGAATAAGCTGAAGAAAGCCCATCGCGACCTCAAACGTGAATTGAATCGCAATCCGACTGAGGCTGAACTTGCTCAAGCTTTGGAATTGACGGTTGAACAATTGCAGCATTTGCATCAAGTGCGTCGCCAGTCTTTATCTTTGAACCATCGAGTCGGGAAAGGTGAAGATACTGAGCTAATGGATTTGCTAGAGGATGGTGATACTCAGTCACCCGAATCTCAGATGAGCGAGACGATGCTGCGCCAAGAGATTTGGGATGTGTTGGGTAATGTCTTGACTGAGCGCGAGAAAGATATCATTTCGTTGCGCTATGGTCTGACGACGAGTAAGCCTTGCACGCTTGAAGAAGTGGGCGGCATGTTCAACTTGTCGCGCGAACGAGTTCGCCAAATCCAGAGTAAAGCAATGCGGAAGTTGCGTCGTCCTCAGATTGCAGAGCGACTGAAAGGTTGGCTCGGTTGAGGCTGAGCGAAGCCTCCGAATGTTTGATGGCTCCCGCACTGAATCGAAAATTTGGTGCGGAACAGCGCGATCGAGGAGTAAAAAATTCTGGGTCAATTGGGGAAAAACCGACAGTTTTTCTAGCAACTATACTGGGAGAAGATGAGTCCGACATAGGAAAATTAGCCAATGTCAGCAGTACCGAATCCCGAACTCTTAAACGCGATCGAATCTCTGAATTACCGCGCGACGATTGGAGATGTCGCCTCGGTATCGGGGTTAAATATCAATTTGGCAGAGCAAGGCTTGCTTGTCCTGGCAGCCCAGGCGGGCGGGCATTTGCAAGTGGCGGAATCTGGAGATGTCATCTATCAGTTTCCGAAGAACTTCCGCAGTATCTTGCGCGATAAAGATGCTCGATTGCGTTGGCAGGAGCGATGGCAGACGATTTGGCGAATTCTGTTTTATTTGATTCGGATTTCGTTTGGGATTGTTCTCGTTCTCTTGATCCTGGCTTCGTTTCTGGCGATTATTGCGATTACGATCGCGGCGAGTTCTTCACGAGATGACAATAATGGCGGCGATTTTAATATGCCGACGGTTTGGTTTGGTCCAGACTTCTTCTGGATTTTTACCCCAGATTATGATCAGCGTCGCCCAAAAGAAAAGCGTGAATTGAATTTTCTTGAGTCGATTTATTCGTTCTTGTTTGGCGATGGCAATCCGAACGCGGATTTGGAAGACAGGCGTTGGAAGACGATCGGGGCTGTGATTCGGACGAATCAAGGTGCCGTGATTGCAGAACAGATTGCTCCGTACTTAGATGAGGTGGGAACGCAATCAGAGCAGGAGTATGAACAGTACATGCTTCCGGTGCTAGCAAAATTTGACGGTCGCCCAGAGGTGAGTCCTGACGGACAGTTGATCTATCAGTTTCCATCGCTTCAGACGACGGCTGTACAAGAAGAACGGCAGTGGATTCCTGCATTTTTGCGCGAATCGATGTATCAGTTTAGTAAAGCGAGTTCTGGGCAAGTTACTTTAGCCATTGGGTTAGGAGTCACGCTGCTGTTTTTGGCGATCGTACTCACTGCAATGGTCGGCGGTGGCGCACTAAAGGTGCTTGCTTTGCTCTCACTGGGCTACAGTACGGCTTTTCTCACAATTCCAGCGATTCGCTACTTTTGGATCAAAGGACGAAATCAAAAAATCTTGGATCGAAATCGAGATCGCGAATCTCGTGCGAATTTTCTCTCGCGTGCGGGTGAAGCGATTCAGCAGAAACACGCTTACGACCGTGGAATTGCAGCGAGACATCTGATTCAGGATTCGGATGTCATCAATTCGAGCGATCGAGATTTGATAGAACAAGACATTGAGCGATCGGATCAAATCGATGCAGAATGGCAACGGCGATTGGAAGGTTGATCGTAAAAAAGGTCGATCGTAAAAAACGATGAGTGGAGAGATACGGGTTGGAATATCTCTCCACGCATTGTTTGTGGTGTGTTCCGATTTATCGATCCGTGGCGATCGTAGTAATTCCAACGTTTTTGTAGTATTCCATCAGGATGTCTTGGTAGTTTTTACCCCGACGTGCCATGTTATAAGCCCCCCATTGGCTCATTCCGACCCCATGACCAAATCCACGCCCATTGACGACAAATTGCAAGGCGGGCTTGCCACCTGATTTACTGGCTGCCACTTGTTGAGGTGTAACGTCAAAAAGGGTACTTCTCAAATTTAAAGCGCTTTGGATGCGTTCACCTGAAACCTTCACAGATTGACGATCGCCGATAATTTGCATCTCCCGAATTCGTCCACAAGGAGTTGCGCGAACTGGGACAACTCGTTGAACAGTGCCAACCCCAAAAATATTGCCAAGTTCGTTCGCTGAGAGTGTTCTTGACCACTCACTGACAGGAGTCCCTTTATCAAAATCGTTCTTCACCATTTGCAGATAAGGGCGAGACGCTGACCAGACATTTTCAGAAGGTTCAGTACAACCGCCCGCAGACGAGTGAAAATAAGCTTCGATCAATTCACCATTGTGAACCAAAACCTGCCCCGCAGTTTCTGCGACAGCTTGTAATGTTCCTTGAGACTCAGTTTGAAGTCCTTTGTAAACTTGCGATTGCTGCGTGTCATGCACATCGTAAGCTTGTCCGGCTCGAATCGCATCTCCTCTTTTTTCTAGAGCGTAACTGCGAGCCGTAACGGCCTGTGCCTTCAATGCTTCTTTGGGCCAGTTGCCATTCATTTCTGCCCCGAGAACACTGAGCAAATATTGCTCTAATTCAACATTGTTGACCACAAGCAGACGACCGCCGGAAGCAATTAATCGAACTGTTCCGCGATACCAGCGATCGCCAATCCAAACTACGCCATTATCTTTTGGCATGATCGTAATTGCACCGGAACGCCATTTGTCGAGAGCGACTTGCCCGTCTTGAACCTGTGCCGCAAACCCATTCATGCCTTGAATTTCGCCCAGAGCAGTTTGCTCAGTCGCATCTAGGACTTGTGCATTGGTCGAACTTCCGACATTAATTTGCGGAACTCCTTTCTCGATCGCAACTCTCAAATTTACGGTATCTCTCGCTTGAGCAGGCATTAATGCGGCTGCCCAGAGTACGAGTGCAAAGCCCCAAATTTTAGGGCGGGCTAGAAACGAAAGAGACGATCGGAAATTCATTTGATTAACCATATTTCTACGGGTTTTCACTAACAACAAACAGCGGTCACACGAAGCTATCTGGATCAATTTGCCACGATTTTTCAAATTTCTAACATTTGTTAATATATGTCACTTCGTGTCGGCTGTAATCCGGATCACACGAATCACATGAGAATTTCATCGACTCTTTGGCTTTGACCGTCTCGGTTTGAAACAGGTTCCTGTGGCAGTATGAAGATAGTGTATTGAGTTCAGGTGAGTCGGCTTTGCAGATCACATTTTTGGGAACGAGTTCTGGAGTGCCGACGCGATCGAGGAATGTCAGTGCGATCGCAATGCGGTTACCTCAACGGGCTGAGGTTTGGTTATTTGACTGCGGGGAAGGGACGCAACATCAATTTCTCCGGAGTGATTTGCGGGTGAGCCAGATTCGCCGAATCTTTGTCACGCATGTGCATGGCGATCATATTTTCGGGCTGATGGGGTTATTGGCAAGCTGTGGACTGGCGGGAAATCCGCAGCAAATTGATATTTATGGACCACCCGATTTAGAGGGCTATCTCAAAGCCTGTAAGCGCTATTCGCAAACGCATTTTTCTTATCCGGTGAAGTTTCATCCGGTGAGTCCGGGACGGGTATTTGAGGATGAGGAATTCACGGTAACTTGTCAGCTTCTGAAACATCGGGTTCCAGCATTTGGGTATCGGATTACCGAGAAAGATCGTCCAGGACATTTCAAAGCGGAAATTGCGAAAGAATTAGGAATTCCGTCAGGTCCAATTTATGGAAAACTAAAGCGCGGCGAAACGGTCACGCTCGAAGATGGTAGAACGATCGACGGAAAAACGCTCTGCGGCGAACCAGAAATTGGGCGAAAAGTGGCGTATTGTACCGATACTGTTTTTTGTGAAAGCGCGATCGAGCTTGCTCAAGGTGCAGATGTGTTGATTCACGAGGCGACGTTTGCCCACCAAGATGCTGAGATGGCGTTTCAACGATTACATTCGACCTCGACAATGGCAGCCCAGACGGCATTATTGGCGCAAGCGAGGACGCTAATTATGACGCATTTCAGTCCCAGATATGCGCCGGGAAATACGGTTCAGATCCAGGATTTATTGGCGGAAGCACGGGCAATTTTTCCCAATACAGAATTGGCTTCGGATTTCTGGACATATGAGGTTCCGCGCCGGGTTGTGGACGTTGCGATTTGATTAAACTACGAATCGAGTTAAATGATTCGATCGTATTTCTCATCATCGCGTCTCTACCAACCCGGCGCAGGGACGATACGGAAATTACTGGATCACCCAACCCGATCCGTATCAAAAAACCACATCCATCAACATAACCGCAGTGATTAATAGTTTGGGCCCATCCCGATCGGGCCTGCATAAACTGCGCGATCGCCCAATTCATCCTCGATTCTCAACAAACGGTTGTATTTCGCAACTCGCTCGCTTCGACACAACGATCCGGTCTTAATCTGTCCCGCCCGTGTCGCAACCGCCAAATCTGCGATCGTCGTATCTTCGGTTTCACCCGATCGATGACTGATGATTGAGCGAAATCCGTTTCTTGCACCGAGATCGATCGCCTGCAACGTCTCCGTCAACGATCCGATTTGATTTAGCTTAATCAGAATCGAATTGCCCGCCTTCTGTTCAATTCCTTTCTGCAAGCGAGTAATATTCGTCACAAACAAATCATCCCCGACCAATTGACACTTGCTGCCAATCTTCTCCGTCAACAATTGCCAATGTTGCCAATCATCTTCGTGTAAGCCATCTTCGATCGACACGATCGGATAACTACCGACTAATTTTGCCAAATAATCCACCATTTCAGTCGGCGCATGAGCCGTTCCGTCGTAGGTGTATTGACCGTCTTTGTAAAATTCACTCGCTGCTACATCTAGCGCCAAGGCAACCTGTTCACCCGGTTTGTAGCCCGCTTTCTCGATCGCCATAATCAACAAATCGAGTGCCGCCTGATTCGACTCCAGATTTGGGGCAAATCCGCCTTCATCGCCTACACCCGTGAGCAAACCTTTGTCATGCAAAACTTTACTCAATGAAGCGAACACTTCCGCACCCCATCTCAAGGCTTCTCGGAACGTACCTGCGCCAACCGGGACAATCATGAATTCCTGGAAATCAACATTATTATCCGCATGTGCCCCGCCATTAATCACATTCATCAGCGGCACAGGCAACACATTCGATAAAGGATTTCCCAAATATCGGTAGAGCGGCAATCCTAACGCATCCGCTCCAGCCTTCGCCGTTGCCAAGGACACACCCAGAATCGCATTTGCGCCCAAACTTGCCTTATTGGGAGAACCATCGATCGCGATCATGGTGCGATCGACAAGTTCTTGATTAATTGCATCTAATCCAATCAGTTTTGGAGCTAAAGCTTGTTCGACATTTTCGACGGCTTTGAGAACGCCTTTGCCGCCGTAGCGACTTTTGTCATCGTCACGCAGTTCATGCGCTTCAAAACTTCCAGTTGATGCGCCACTGGGAACCTGTGCGATCCCATAAGCACCATTGGCAAGCATTACTTCAGCTTCGATCGTTGGGCGACCACGAGAATCGAGGATCTCACGGGCACGGATGGATTCAATTGCAGTGTCTAGCGCGTCAATCATGGGAAGAACCTTTTATAGAGAGGGAGCAGAAATCAGGCAAATCGATTTTTGCCTTTGCCTAGGATACGTCCTTGTGTTCCAATCTTGAAGCAACATTCGAGACCATGCCTGCAATAAAGTATTAAAAATCGGAATCACATCTGAGTAGAGCAGGTACACTCGATTAGTCTGCGCGTTTGAGGACTGGGATTGTGGGACTAGGCAAATGGGTCGGATTTCTGGCATTAGCGATCGCTCTTTATGTTCTGTGGGAGATCCGCCAGGTTTTGCTGTTAGTCTTTGCGGCAGTCGTGTTTGCAACGGCGTTGAATGCTCTGGTCAATTCCTTGAGACGGTTTGGACTGAAGCGAGGCGGAGCCGTTCTGGTTGCAATTTCGATGTTGATAACGGCGATGATTTTATTTGTGGCGTTGATTGTGCCGCCGTTTATTACGCAGTTTCAACAATTGATTGAACTGGTTCCGAGAGGACTCGATCGCGCTCAGGTCTGGGCAGAAGAGATGCAGAATATGCTACCGGGTGGCTCGGATCAATATCTTCCCGATGTGAATGAATTGGTTCGACAGGCACAGCCGCTTGCCACTCGACTTTTGAGTAATTTCTTTGCCATTTTCTCAAATGCGTTAACGGTTCTATTAAATATTTTGTTGGTGCTGATTTTGACGATTATGTTGTTGATTGATCCTCAATCTTATCGTCAAGGATTCATTGCTCTATTTCCGTCGTTTTATCGCCGACGTGCGGATCAGATTCTTTCACTCTGCGAAGTTTCATTAGTTAACTGGGTGATTGGGATTTTGATCAATATGGTTGTGATCGGCTTAGTGAGCGGGACTGCGCTATTAATCTTGGGGGTGCCTCTGGTTCTAGCGAATGCGCTGCTCGCCGGATTATTAGAAGCGATTCCAAATGTGGGCCCTGTGTTGAGTGTGATCCCCCCGATCGCGGTTGCACTCCTTGATGCGCCTTGGAAAGCAGTCGCAGTTTTGATCCTTTACATTGTGATTCAACAGTTGGAGCAGTATTTGCTCGTGCCCTTTGTGATGTCGCGTCAGGTGGCAATTTTGCCTGCGGTGACCTTGATGTCTCAGGTTGTGTGTGCGATCTTCTTTGGGTTTATTGGATTGTTTTTGGCGATTCCGTTGGTGATTGTCGGGCAGATTTGGGTGCGAGAAGCGATCGTGCGCGATATTCTCGATCGCTGGCGCAAAGACCGTCTTGAAGCAGAAATTCTCGAACATGCTGGCGCAGAATTGCAAAAGCTTCCGGAGGCTGCGCCAGTTGTTTCTGCTTCAGAAGATAAAGATAAAACACCTGACGAAATGCAAGACAAATAACCAACAGTCAATTCAGAGGTGTGGGTTGTTCTGCTGATTCGCGGGCGGAAGTCAACGGAGTGATCGACACAAAATTTTGAACACATGCCTACCGAGTTCTATCTCCGTTCTTCAATCCTCCAAATTTCAATCGCTTACGCCTATCTGATTTGTTTCCGAACAAGGTCGATCCCTCGACCCTGCTCTTGAGCACTACTCAACTACATCTTCTCGCTCAATCTCGTGTTCCTCTTGCTGTCTTGCCCGACTCCCCGCCAGCGCTACACTAATCGCATCCAAAACCCGCGCCACCGGAATCACCTCCATCCCCACATCTCCATAACTCGCGCCCTTCGGCACGATCGCTTTCTTAAATCCAAGTTTCGCCGCCTCTTTCAGCCGCAATTCCGTCTGAGAAACCGGACGCACCTGCCCCCCCAATCCGACCTCTCCAATCAAAACAGTGTAAGGATCAACGATCCGATCGCGGAAACTCGCTGCAACCGCAACCGCAACTCCTAAATCCGCCGCAGGCTCCCCAACATTCAGCCCACCCGACGAGGCGACATAAGCATCCAGCTTCGAGAGCGGAATTCCAACCCGTTTTTCAAGAACAGCCAGGATTTGTAAAAGTCGGTTGTACTCAATTCCAGTCGTCGATCGACGAGGCGAACTATAACTCGTCGCACTGACTAATGCCTGCAATTCCACCACAATTGGACGAGTTCCCTCACAAGCAACGATCGTTGCCGTTCCCGTCGCCGCCTCATCTCGACTGCCTAAAAACAATTCCGACGGATTCAGCACTTCTTGCAACCCTTGATCGACCATTTCAAATACGCCGATCTCATGAGTCGCACCAAATCGATTCTTCACCGATCGCAATAATCGATGACTCGCAAAGCGATCGCCTTCAAAATACAGCACGGTATCGACCAAGTGTTCTAGAACTTTTGGACCTGCGATCGCGCCTTCTTTAGTCACATGCCCGACAATAAACAGCGTAATATTCTGCCGTTTCGCTACCTGCATTAGCACCGACGTACATTCGCGCACCTGTGAAACCGATCCTGGAGCCGAAGTCAGCGCACTATAATACAACGCTTGAATACTATCGATAATCGCCACTCTCGGCTTTAGCGATTCCAACTCCGCCAAAATCGTATCCAAATCAATTTCCGGCAATAGATGCAGACTGCCCTGCTCCTCAGAATTCTCTAAAAGTTCAGTTTCTTCATCCGTCGCCTGCTTCCCAACGCCAAGCCGTTGCGCCCGAAGTTTCACCTGCCGTCCAGATTCCTCCGCACATACATAGAGCGTTCGATATCTTGTCGCTAATCGATTCGCCGTTTGCAGCAGCAACGTCGATTTGCCGATCCCCGGATCGCCTCCAATCAGCACCAGCGATCCCGGCACGATCCCGCCGCCCAAAACTCGATCGAGTTCCACATATCCCGAACCTAATCGATCCTGAGCCGTATCCGAAATCTCATCCAATTTTAATGAAGCGATCGCCCGCGCTGGAGTGTCGGATTTATTTCTTGTCGTTGTTCCTCTTAACCGTGTCATCTGAGCCGTTGTTGCAGATGTGGCAGCCGGACGAGAAACCTGTTCCTCTAGAGAATTCCAAGTCGAGCAACTGGGACACCGCCCGAAATGTTGAGGAAATTCCGCTGCACATTCATTACAAACAAACGTCGATCGTACTTTAGGCATTTGCAAAAGTTAATGATAAATTGCGTGTAAACGTTATCAAAGCTTAAGAAAGCTTGAAGCTCAGCCATAATAGGCATTTGATGCCCTGAAAATTAAAAAGTGAGCTACTATCTCCATAATAAAAGTTGGAAAAATTAACGACTACGGATTTGACTTAAGGAGTATTACAAATCGTGGAAAGTCATAAAGAAAAAATTCTGGTTGTAGACGACGAAGCAAGTATCCGTCGCATTCTAGAAACTCGGCTCTCAATGATCGGTTACGACGTAGTAACAGCCGCAGATGGTGAAGAAGCCCTCGACACCTTCCGCAACGCTGATCCCGACCTCGTCGTGCTTGATGTCATGATGCCAAAGCTCGATGGCTACGGCGTTTGCCAAGAACTTCGCAAAGAATCCGATGTCCCGATCATCATGCTCACCGCATTAGGTGACGTTGCCGATCGTATCACCGGACTTGAACTTGGCGCAGATGATTATGTCGTCAAGCCTTTTTCCCCTAAAGAACTCGAAGCCCGAATTCGCTCTGTTCTACGTCGTGTAGACAAAACAGGAGTAACCGGGATCCCCAGTTCTGGCGTAATCCATATCAACAGCATCCGCATTGATACCAATAAACGCCAAGTTTACAAAGGTGACGAACGGATTCGCTTAACTGGCATGGAGTTCAGCCTGCTCGAACTTCTAGTCAGCCGCTCTGGAGAACCCTTTTCTCGATCTGAAATTCTCCAAGAAGTTTGGGGCTACACTCCTGAGCGTCACGTAGACACCCGCGTTGTAGATGTCCATATCTCTCGCCTCCGTGCAAAACTCGAAGACGACCCAAGCAATCCAGAACTGATCCTCACGGCACGTGGAACAGGCTACCTCTTCCAACGCATTCTCGAACCCGGAGAAGAACTCTAAATTGAGTGTTGGCGAGGAACTGTCCCCGCCCCACTTAAAATTAACGAGACTGCGCTTGCACAGGTTGAACGGGGAGCAATTGATTGAGTAACGCTTGCTTCGGTTGATCGATCGCGACCCAATCATCCTTTAAGATCCCACCAGTATCCTGGCTATTCGGATTCCAACTCCAATAGGCAAATCCCAATTGGTTGCGCTTCAAGTAATCGACAAATCGACGCTGCCAAATTCCCTCTTTCGATTTCTCATCAATCTGCCGCCCGCCGAATTCCCCTACAAAAATCGGCGCAATCTTTTGACGTGCAATATAAAAGAATCCTTGCTCCCACCGCGTTGTCATATTACGTGGGAAGTCGATCGCACTAAACCAAGGCTGCTTAAAGACTCCTTCCCCATATTCGTGCGGCGAGTAGACTACTCGATTTCGCACCGCCAAACGAACTGGAAATCGCTTCACTCCTTCTAAATTGCCGCCCATCCAGTGCTTCAATCTCTGTCCTGGCACATTATTCTCAACGCCTTCAACCACGATTAACCAATTGCGGTTCACCTTTAAAATGGCATTTCCAGCCCGTTCCGCCGCCAATCGCCAATCCGTTGCTTTATCGCCTGTCCCCCAACTTGCTTTCCCATGCGGCTCATTCTTCAAATCCGCCCCGATCACATTCGACTGATTCTTATACCGTTCTGCCAGTATCGTCCAAGTTGAGATCCAATCCTCTTCTGTAAACCCATCCCCATACCAAAGCTCGGGAATGCGCTGATTATTTAACCGATGGCTATCGAGCAGCACCATCAACCCTTGCCGCCCCGCCTCTTGAATCACAGCATCCATCACCTCGATCGGCTTTTTCCCCTGTAATTCCCGATTACTCCCAATCTCAAAATTAATTCCACTCACCTCAGGTGCTCGCAAGCCTTGCACCGAGTAAGGCAAGCGAATCACGTTGTATCCCAGCCCTTTAATCTGAGCCAGCATCTCCTTATAATCCCGCACCCAAAGTCCGTGAGGTGAATTTGTCTCCGTCTCAAGCCCAAACCAATTCACACCCTGAAGCACGACAGGTCGCTTTGTCGCATCCAAAATTTCAGCCCCTCGCGTCGAAAGCGGAGGTTGAATTTGCGAAGTCGTTTGAGCTACAGAAGGCAGCAATTCAGGTATAGCAAAACTAAAAAGAATGGCAGCGATCGCAGAAACACAAAAAATCGCATAGAGCAGTTTACGGCTCAATCGTCGATACTGAACCGACTGGGCTAAGAGTCCACGCAGTTTGGTGATAAAGCCGTCAATTTGCTGATTGAGTCTCATCATTTCGGGAATGTTTGAAAAAGGAAACTTGATAAAGCGGAGGAACACTGCACGATTGAATCTGAACTAGCGATCGCGAAAACGCTCAGGTCTAAAATACTCTTCCACCCCTGACGCGATACTCAGACAAAAGTCTCATCTTTAAGTATAAATTTCTCGTGAATTACTGAAATCGTGAAATAAAGTTCACCCAGTTCAGGGATTCTACTCCGAAGGTTCAAACCTTTGTCGCAAAATGATTTTTGCCGAAGCTCATGAAAAAGCAACCGCATTTTTACAGAAACTTTTCCGTGTTTTGGCGATTCTTCATCAGATTTACACCCGTTTTCCCGCTTAAACGGATTAAGGTTAGTAGCAATAAGTAATACTCCTGAGTCCCGTGGCTTGCTTTGACTCGATTCAAATTGCGAATCTTGCGACTTGCGACTCAAAGAAATTACTGACCTTACCCAGTTGTTTGTAACCAAGATACTCAGAACCGTCACTTATGTCTTCACTTGCAAAACTCTTCGTACCTGCTGTCCTTACTGCTGGAGCGGTCTTCTCAGCCTTCGCGATTCCTCTAACGCTATATGGTTCACACCCCCTTGCCATCCAACTCAAGGAGGAACGTGTGTTCGAGGGACCCTTGAGAGACGTTGCGCCTCCTTATCTTGCGATCGCTGGCTTTCTCAGCTTTGGAACGAGCCTAACCGTTTGTGCCGCTCTCGGCTGGAGACGGGCTATCCAAGACGCAGAATTCGCCGACGCGCAACTTCTAGCCGCAGAGAAACAACTGAAGCAAAAAGAAGCTCAGTTACAAGACACACTAATGTCTGAAGCTTATCTGACAGATT
Organism: Leptolyngbya sp. Prado105; assembly: GCA_025454375.1. Taxonomy (GTDB): domain Bacteria; phylum Cyanobacteriota; class Cyanobacteriia; order Leptolyngbyales; family Leptolyngbyaceae; genus Leptolyngbya. Next base: position 15,924 of record JALOOO010000005.1, read on the forward strand.
CTGGGTTGAAATTTTTCCTAGATGAAGACATGCCGATCCCGACTGCTGGAGCCGCGAAGTCTGTCATCCTGCAACCCACTACACCTACCCATAGGGAAAAGTTCTCCACAAATTCAATGTCCCAAGCGCGAACGACTGCACCCCTTCATGCAGCACAAGCCTATCTAGGCTTCTCACGTCCGACTTCTGCCGCTCAGCCTAGCACAGCTTCCAATGAAGCGGATGCGATCGCCAAAATGCAAAACCTCCAAAGCCAACTTCAACAAATCATGGCTGAGATTGAAACTATTCAAAGCACCCTGCGGGTTGAATCTACTTCTCCCTCAGCAACCGCAACAAATGCCCCCTTAAACCATCTCGCTCAGCGCTTCCAAGCACTTGATCCAGCTTGGACAGTTCAGAAGTAACCAAAAAAGGCATTTAAGCAAGTGTGCTTGAATGCCCAGTAACTTCTTCAATTCAAAGGCTCCATTTCTAGCAGCCTTGAGAGGGACGATACGCTGATCATGAAGTAAAAAACTTGATCGAACTAGCATTAACGCATCAATGCTTTTGCTGGAATCGCAGCATCAGTCTGCTCCTTCACATCAGTTGCTTTATTCACGGGCTGAACTGCAACCTTCACAACTGTTATATCAGTTTTTTGAGTCGCGACTTTAGTAGTTGGCGGCTCGATCGAAATGAACTGTTCCGTCTGTAAATAGCTTTTCCCATCTGCGGTGAACTGCACACTCGTCGCTTGATTTCCTTCTTTCGATTGAACCTCGATCGAACTTCCTGATGGATCAGTGACTGCTAGAAACCGCACTTGATTATCGGGTTGAAGTTTGAGGGCTAATGCTTGATTACTCTGCTGCCAAGTCTCCAAAGCTCCATTCTTAGAGGACTGCAAAAGATTCAGTAAGGTCTGCCATTTCCCTTTTTCAACGCTCACTTGATCCCTTGCTAGGATCGAGTAAGACCGTTCAGAAGCGATTTTTGCATCTCGTCCCGGAATTTGCAGTGCCCGGATTGCTTGAACTGTAATCAGAGTCTGTTCTGGCAAATTCGTTTGACCTGAAACTCTGTAAACGCCTGGTTCTCCGGTCGCCTCAACCTGCATCGATAAATTCGTTGCAGGTTGTTGAGAACTGCCAAGGAACGGAATTTGGGCACAGCCTGTACAGAGAATCAGCAACGAGATCAGTGTGCTACTCGCACATTTACGGAGAAACGTTTGAAACCTTTTCATAGCTCATCAGGGGTAGAGGGCGGTCGTCTAGCGATCGCAAAATTTTAGCCAACATCCTTATTCATTCCCTGACAGCTTAGGGGACTCACATTTTCAAATCTCAAGGACACTTCAAACATCGTCCAAATAATTGTGCCATTTTTTACCAGCCAAGTTAAAAGGGTAATACGCAGAGAAAGATTAAGGTTTCATTCCGAAATTCTGCGGGAACTCTAAGCACGGGAAAAGCTGATACAAGTCATGGTACTGAACTCAGTTTTCCAGAAGCCGCAGGGTTCATCCAGATGGGTAATCAATATTACCTATATTTTGCGAGATTACTTAGAACAGGCTTCGTATCCGTCCAAGTTGAACCACTAAAAACCTGTCTATCGAGCCAATATGGTGTGGGTGAAGCATGTCAGATCTATCCCGGTTTCCTAAATTAATTTCTCTCGTGTCTTGGGTCGCCTTCTCGTCGATTGTGACGGTACTTGCTGCGAATGCGAGTCCCAGCAATCCAACCGAAGCAAATTCCTCAACCTCCAAGTCTCCTCAAAAGATTGCCGCCGTTTCTCAACCCAGCCAGCCATCTGCGCTGATCAAGAAATCGCAACCCATGAGTCAGAGCGAAGCAGACTTGATCCAACAATTATCAGGTCAAGCAACATCCGTGAAGTCCATTGCGACCTCAACGCCTAGCTTCACCCCTCCAACTGCCGAAACCGCTCCAATATCTGCGATCGAGATAAATCAAAGCAGCCAACGTTCTGAGCCGAATCAACCGTCCTTAGTTGCTTCTACTCTCTCTAGCAGTGACGTAGGGACAAACTTAATTTCCAATCAACGCCTTAAGGCTCCAACCTCATCGATTCGAGGTATTAGCCCAGACGCATTTAAGACTCCGATCGCATTTCAATCGACTGCAACACCTACAGAAATCACAACGACCCAGAATAAAACAGCCTTTCTCGCACAATCCGGTCGCAATGCTGATACTTTAGGCAGATCAAATCGTCCCTTAATTCGTAGTACAGCGCTCACTCCTCCAAGTTTGACATTTCAGGGTGTCTACCTGCATCAAGGTGACCAAACCTCAGCACGGGCAAGACTTTATGGAATATATCCATTAAGTCCAAGTGCCTTAGTTGGAGCATCGATAGATGTGACAACAGGTCGAGGGTTCACAGATACGCCAGACGATGGCTTTAATGTCAACGAACTGTACTTTGCAACTTCGCCGCGCGACATTCCCAACTTGCGGTTTGTGGTTGGTCAAATTGATCTCACTTCTTATTTCGATCGCAATAGCTTTGCAAAAGACGGGGCAACTCACTTCTTCAATCCAATTTTTCAAACCAATCCAGCCCTCAGTGCAACAGGGATTGCATCTCGTCCCGGCGCACTCGTCAACTTCAGCCTGAGCGACAACATCGAAGCAAAAGCTGCTGTGTTCTCCTCCTCAAAAGGATTAAGTGATTTTGCATTAGATGGCTTTGCTGGTGAATTAGGAGTTCGCTACGGCAATCTAATCGTGCGTGGCACATACGCAACGGATCGCGATTCTGGTTCAAACAGTGGGTTTCAAGAAATCTTCCAACTGAGCCGAGGCGGAGGTCAAACTGGATTGCTAAGAGGCGATCGAGAACAAGCCTACGGTGTCAATGCGGAAGTCTTCATTCCTAACCTGAAGATGGGAATCTTTGGGCGGTATGGACGCTATAACAACCTTGACCTAGATGAAAGTGGCGACACCTTCAGTGGGGGCATCACCTTCCTCGACCTATTCAGTCCTGACGATCGTTTAGGACTAGCTTATGGTCGTGCTTTATCGAATGACACACTTAGACGCAATAGTGGTGACGAAGTGCCAGATGCTTTGGAGTTGTTCTACGACTTCAAACTTCTGTCAAACTTACGTGTGGGCTTTTCTGTCCAACAGCGTAATAACTTCTCAGAAACTATTGCGGGTGTTCGTGTGAAGACCGAATTTGATGTAACACCCAGAGGAAGACTGGTTCAATAATTCACCTGAATTTCATGAGTACACGGAAACACCCTGCTAAGATGTCTCGCGTTAAGAAACAGTTCACGCTCTCTCTGTGCCTCGGATGGCTGCTTACCGGGACACCTCTGCTGACTTTGGCAGAAGCTCAAATGGCTATCGCTCAAACGCAAAACATCCCCGCCGATGTCCGTCAAGCCTACACACTGCTTGGTAAAGGTTGGGTGGATGATGCGATTCAAGCTTTCAGGCAATCGATTCAGCGCTATCCAGAATCAATTGAGGCAAAGCTAGGACTAGCAATTTCGCTGCGCCGAGCAGGTCGCGACTCTGATGCGTGGCAAGCTTATCAACGAGTTTTGCAGCAAGATCCAAGCAATCAACTAGCTTTGAAAACAGTTGGAATTTTAGCAGGTTTCAAACTGGAGTGGCAGAAACAAGGAATTGATGCCTTAACAACTTTGCTACAAATCAATGCAGGAGACACAGAAGCTCGTGCCCAACGTGCCTTACTATATGGCTACCAAGGTCGATTTGCTGATGCACTTGCTGACTATGAAATCGTTCTGCAAGCGAATCCAACGCCAGAAGTATTGCTAGGAGCCGCTCAAATTTATACCTATGCAGGGGATACTCAGAAAGGTCTGGAATTGTTTGAGCGATATCGCTCTCGCACCAATGCTCAAATTACCGGAAATGCAGCGATCTCTTATGCTCGCGCCTTGCGTAAAGCAGGTAATAACACTCAAGCAATTCAGATTCTAGAAGGACAACTTCCGAGGCAAATGAATGCTTTTGGAATTCAAGTCAGATCTGAACTCTCTCAAGCGTATTTAGCAAATAAACAGTCGGCTCAAGCACTTGCAATTCTAGATCCATTGCGCGATCGCAACGATTCTCGCCTTCCTTTAGCTCGTGCCTTAAATGAACTGGGTAGACAAGAAAACCGCTCAGAACTTTCAGCACAAGCAGGAGCGCTTTACAGACAAGTCTTAGCAGAAACATCGAATCCTTCTCCGACATTACTTCGAGAAATTGCAGATGTTTTGAGTGGAATTCCTCAAGAGCGGCAAACGGCTCTACAAGTCTATCGGCAGTTAGTGCAGCAACAACCTGACAATCAGACTCTCGTAATCCAGCAATTAGCTTTAGAGAGTCAGCTTGGAACTCTGAATCAAAGTGAAATTCGTCAACGTTTAAGACCGATTCTGCAAGCGTTGCCCAATGAACCTGCTCAACAATTTGCGATCGCTCAAGCCTTAGTCCGTTTAGAACCCGATCCGGAGTTCTTCGATGTATATGAGGCATTCATTCAAAGAGGAATCAATGAACCCTTTCTGAACTTCCGATTCGCTCAACTTCTAATCGAACGCAATGAATTTGAAGCGGCAAAGACTGCTTTATCACGCTATCAATCAACTCCAGTGGGCGCACGAGACAAAGCTCCAGAGTTACTCTTTGCAGAACTCGATCGACGACAAGGCAAGTTAGAATCCGCAGCGAAACGGTATGAAGCATTAATTGCGAATGCCTCGATCAGCGATGATTTACAAGCAGGCGCAATCCGCTCTCTTGCAGGGTTAAGGCTTTCTCAGAATCGGTTCGGGGATGCCTTGAAATTGTACGATCGCTTAATCGCAGACAATCCTGACGATTTACAACTTCAACTTGGTCGCACTTCTGTTGCCTACCAAGCCAAGCAAATTTCAGAGCGCGAAGCAGAAGTTGCACTCGCAAGATTCTTGCAATCTCGTCCTGCTGAAACCCCTTCTGAACTCTATACATTAGTTGGAATTCTACCGAGTGATGCAAGTCGAGAACCTTTGTATAACGCCTTAATTGAAGCTGATCCAACGAATGTTCCAGTTCAGGTGCGCTTGATTCAACTCCTAGCAAGTCGCGATCCAATGCAGGCAAGAGCGCAAGCGAATCGACTGATTGCAAAAGTTCGTCAAACTGCATCCGACGATCGCACAAATCTCTCTCTTCTATTCCTCAAAGCTCAATTAGAACAGACACTAGGAAATAGCAACCGTGCAGAAGATGCTTATCAAGCCATTTTGAAAGTTGAACCAGAGAATTTAGATGCGCTTTCTGGGTTAGGAGGTGTGAAGTTTCAGCAGCGCCAATTCGCCTCTGCTGAAAACATTTACTCTCAAATCTTAGAAATGAATCCAGACAATTTGATCGCTCAGCAGTCGCTAGCTGAACTTTCTGTCGCTCAAGGTCAACCTCTAGCAGCACTGGATCAGTTTGAACGACTGAAAATTCAACAGAGCGAGCAAGGGGCATCAGATTTAGACCTAGAGCAACGAATTCAAAAACTTCAGGAAGGAATGCTGCAACAGCGCGGTTTCCAACCACCCTGGGAGCGTTATTAACTTAACGGTGACTTACTCTATGCTGCGATTGCTTGTCCCCCTTACGATTATCGGATTCATTGGCATCGGTGGCTTAGTGTCTTGCACCGTTCCGCCTCCGCGATCGACTTTTGCTTCTACTGTAGACGCTCCTGATCATCGTGCCTTACTGACTGAGAGTTGGACAGCCTATCGAAAGCGATTCATTCAAGCAGACGGTCGAGTCATTGACTGGGAAGCAACAGGTCGATCGACTTCAGAAGGTCAAGCCTACGCAATGCTTCGAGCCGTGATTGCAGATGATCCTGAAACGTTTGAGCGAACACTTCATTGGGCAGAAACAAATCTTCAACGGCAAGATAAATCCAAGACCCCCATTGATTCTCTTTGGGCTTGGAAATGGGGACAAGATGCGGGTGGAGGATGGGGAATTCTTGATCCGAATGTCGCAAGCGATGCTGATATTGATGGCATTACTGCATTAATTTTGGCATCGCGACGTTGGCAGAGAGCAGACTACTTAGCTCTAGCTCGCACCAAGTTAAAAGATCTCTGGACGAAAGCGACGGTCACGCTTCGCGCCGATGAGAAACGATATTTACTTCCCGGTGCTGTAAATCTATTCCAGCGCAACGAAAAGCTCAAAGCAAACCCCTCATATCTCGCCCCTTATGCCTTTCGTCTCTTTGCCCAAGTTGATTCAGAGCGAAATTGGCTGAGTCTTGTCGATAGTAGCTATCAGATGTTAGAGCAATCCTCGAAGGTCTCACCTGTAGGCTTACCGAGTGATTGGATTGCCCTCGATCCCAAAACTGGTCAATATAGTGCATTAGATCCAGGCAGTCCATTGATTACCCAATATGGTTTTGATGCAAGTCGAGTTTGGTGGCGCGTTGCCCTAGATGCCACCTGGTTCAATGAACCCAGAGCGAAATCCTATCTGAGATCGCATCTTGGGCATCTCAAACAGATGTGGCAAACTCAGCGCAAAATCCCTGCCAAGCTGGATTTAGAAGGACGTGCGGTTGTGGATTATGAAGCCACCTCACAATACGGCATGTTATATGCTGCATTCCGAGTCATTGATCCCGCGATCGCTCAGGAAATTCTCACTGAGAAGTTACTGCCCTCGTATCGTAATGGATTCTGGGATAACGATTCCGCTTACTACTCTCAGAATCTCGCCTGGTTTGGACTGCTCCCTCCAAATGTCATGGCGGCTTATCTTACAGACCCTACTCAAGCTGCAACTATATCCCTCCCATGAACAAACGGTTTTCAGATCAGTCCTCGCAGTCGGGGCATCCCCATCGATTCTCTAAAACAATGCTGAAACGTGCATTGATTCTCTGCTGTGCAGGGTTAGTTACTGGACTTGCGATCGTGCTGCTGCACACACCGCAACCAATTTCAGCCCAAAGCGTTCAGAAACAGGAAGATCAACTGATTCGGGACTTCAAACTCCCATCAACGCCTGTCGAAGCACCTATCTATCGTCCACAAGCACCTGTCTACCAGCCTGAGCCTGCTCCAGAAGCACCCCCAGCGAGTGAACCTTATTACGAGCCTGCACCTGTAGAATCGGCTGCACCTGTAGAATCGGCTGCACCTGTAGAATCGGCTGCACCGCAACCAGAGAAAAAATCTGAGCCAGTAAAAGCTGCGAATACAGCGCCATTGAGCAGGTATGTTTTAGAATTCAACCGGAGTCCTGCGATCGGAAACCGTTTCCGCCTACAAGGGACTTATGCAGAAGCGCGAGTTGGCTTCACACGACCCAAAAACTGGAATGTCAAAACCGCAAAAGCGATGATTCGATTCCAGCACTCTCCAGCGATCGTGGCAGACCAATCGAATCTGATTGTCCGCGTCAACGATACCAGCATTGGCAGTGTTCCACTGAACTTGAAAAATGCTCAAATCGGTGAAGCAGTTGTCAATATTCCAGCAAATCTAATTCAGGATTACAACGAAGTCACGCTTGTGGCTCAACAAACAAATTCACCAACTTGTGCAAATCCTGACGATAAAGCACTTTGGTCAGAAGTTTTGCCTGACTCAAAAGTCGTCTTGGATTATCAGTCTCAACCCGTAGCATTAGATTTTAGCCGCTATCCTCTGCCGTTTTTTGATCATCTCGGCTTAGAGACCACTCGGCTAAACTATCTCCTTCCTGGACAACTTAACGAATCCTGGCTCACTGCAACGAGTCGTTTTCATGCTCATTTCGGACGATTAGCTGATTTTCGATCGCTCGAAACTAGCCTTGTGAAAGACGCGAAGAAGTTTCAATGGAACGATCGCTTAGTCATTATCGGAACACCGAAAGATCAACCGACTCTCAAATCGATGAAGTTGCCACTCAACATCACGAACGATCAGATTATTGATGGTAACAAAGCTCCACTGCCTGAGAATGTGGGTGTGTTGATGCTAGCAACGCTTAACAATGGCGGTATTCCGGTGCTGATTGCCTCTGGAAATAGTCCAGAAGCTGTAGCGAAAGCAGTTCAATTCCTGGTACAGCCAAGCAACAGCCAAATTGGAGCCGGACAAGTTGTCTTAGTGCAAAATGTGGCTGAAATTGAAAGTCCGAATCCTCGAAATTGGGAGCGCTACTTGCCCCTCAAAGACTCATTCCAATTGAGCGCTTTGAAAGGATTGGATAACAAGCCATTCAAAGATGTAACAGTGCGGGGAACTTCTGCGCCGCCTGTCCAGTTTCAATTTCGAGCATTGCCTGACGATCGTATGTTACGCGGTAGCTCAATGAACTTGAAATATAGCTACAGCGCTCAAGTGAATACGCGCAAATCGTCGCTCTCTGTACGAATTGATGGGGTCACGATCGGAAGCAAGAAACTAACTTCGGACAATGGTGGAAAAGACGAAACGTTCAATGTTGATTTGCCGCCGAATTTGATTAAGTCAGATTCTGTGATTGATGTCGCATTTGATCTTTATGCAAAAGAATCTTTGAAGTGTGGTCAGGTCAGCGATCAGCAGCTTTGGGGAACTGTTCACAGTTCGACAGATTTCAATGTCAAACGTGAAAATTCTGTTGAGTTACCCGATCTCAAATTGTTGACCACAGGTTATCCATTTACCGGGCCCCAAGATCTCTCCAAAACGGCGATCGTGGTTCCCGACTCTCCAACTGAAGCTGATGTGATGACGGTGTTGAAATTTAGTGAGCGTTTAGGGCGACTTAGCCAAGCTCAATCGGTCAAGCTAGATGTTTACAAGCCTGCAAGTTTAACTGAACAAGTCAAGCAAGATCGACATCTTGTTGGAATTGGGACGCGAGATCGCTTCCCAGTCAAAGAAATGCTAGAAGCAAATAGTGGCTTCCGTTTGATGGAGTCTTTTGCACGGGAATCGGGTAAAGAGAAGATTAACGTTCTGCCAGATCAAGGTGGCGTAATCAAGAGCATGATGTCGCCTTGGAATCGCGATCGCGTTCTCCTTGCACTGACGGCTCAGGCAGATTCAGGCTTGAAGCAAGTTCAAGACGTTTTTAGCAACGACCTTTGGTTCTATCAACTCAAGGAAGATACGGCTCTGATTAGTACTAATCAGGTCAATCCTTCGCCTTTCGATTCCAATGCTTATCAAATGCAGTTTGTGAGCCAGTCAGAGCGTCGTCGAATTGAAGATACCAGCGTTGTCAGCAAGGCAAGGCAGTTTTTGCAAGAACAATGGTATCTTCTTCCAGTTGGGATTATCGGTAGCTCGGTGATGCTCTACGGAATTGGTCAGCTTTTCCTCAAACGGGTTGGAGGCTAGATTAACATGGCAAATTCATCTCCAAGACGCTATCAAAGTAAAGGACAAAGAGTTCTTGCTTGGTTCGTTGAACTCATTCCGAATTTCTTCGATCGACTTTTCCAAAAAAACAGCGCTCCTCAACTTGTGCTACTGATGGGACTACTTTTAGTCCTGTCGATTCCTCTCATCATCACTCCTCTGGAGATTTGGCAGCAAGGAATTGTTGCAGTTCTGCTTGTGGGATTAGGTTGGGGAGTGACGGACATTGAACACAAACATGCGAAAGGTCAGACTAGCGAGTATCTCCACCTTTTTATGGTGTGGCTTAGTCTAATTACAACGTTTCGCTATCTCTACTACCGCACCAATTACACGCTTAATTTGACAAGTGGTTGGCTCGATGCGACTTGTAGTGTGCTGCTCTTTTTAGCAGAACTCTATGCGATCATGACGCTTGCTTTAGCGTTCTTTCAAACGCTGAAACTCAAAGAGCGTCAGTCTGTTGATTTAGCGACCATTCCCGAAAATCAATGGTTTAAGGTTGATATCTACATTCCGACTTACAGTGAGGATGTGGAAATTGTTCGCAAGACAGCATTGGGAGCATTAGCGATCGACTATCCCGCAGACAGAAAGAGAGTCTACATTCTAGATGATGGTCGAGCAGAAAAATTTCGCGATCGGCGCGAACAGCTACGTCAAATGTGTGATGAGCTAGGGTGTACGCTTCTAACTCGCGATAATAACGATCACGCGAAAGCTGGCAATATCAATACGGCATTGCGTCGGACAGGGGGTGATCTCGTTCTAATTCTTGACTGTGACCACATTCCCGTGCGTCACTTCTTGAAAGACACCGTTGGCTTCTTCTACAATCCTAAAATTTCTCTCGTCCAAACCCCTCACTGGTTCTATAATCCTGATCCGTTTGAGCGGAACTTGCAGACAGGTGGGAAGATTCCGGTTGGGAATGAACTGTTTTACAAAGTGCTGCAAAAAGGAAACGACTTCTGGAATGCTGCATTTTTCTGCGGTTCTGCTGCGGTAGTTCGGAAATCACATTTATTAGAAGTCGGCGGAATTGCCGTCGAAACTGTGACGGAAGACTGTCATACCTCTTTAAGATTGCATTCTTTGGGCTATGAATCTGTTTACTATGACAAAATCATGGTAGCGGGACTTGCACCCGAGAAATTCTCAGCTTATGTGGGTCAGCAGATTCGCTGGGCGCGAGGCATGGCACAGATTCTTCGGATTGAGAATCCTTTGTTTAATCCGAAATTGAAACTGTCGATCGGACAACGAATCTGTTACTTCAGCGCAACGTCTCACTTCTTTTACGGGTTTCCTCGATTGATGTATGCTCTAGCTCCAGCGCTGTTTCTGGTGTTTGGGATCAATCCAATCCGAGGTCTAGGGTTAGAGACACTTGCTTATGCACTGCCACATTTCTTTGTTTCAACCTACGCGAACTATATTACTTACAAGAATGTACGGTTCTCGTTCTGGAATGAGATTTATGAGTTTGCAATGTCCTTCCATGCGGGGATTGTTACGGTGCTAGCATTAGTCAATCCGAAATTGGGGAGCTTCAACGTTACTGATAAGGGATTGTCTGTGACGAAGCGGAGTTTTGACTGGGGTTCGGCAAGAGCTTTAGCAGTCGTGACATTGCTTGTTGTGGCGGCGATCGCGGCAGTTCCGTTCTGGCTGATTCTGCGTCCTCAAGATGCGGAAGCCGTGTTAGTTAACATGGTTTGGAGTCTATTTAACTTGATGCTGATTATTTCAGCATTGCTCGTTGCATTAGAACAACCGCAGTTGAGACGGGCACATCGACTTGATCGTAAGTTGTCTGCGACACTTTACAGCAATGGTGCAACTGTTCAAGGATACACCCAGAATGTGAGTGAAACAGGCTGCCAGCTAATTGTTGAGAGTTGGGCAGATTTTCTTGAAGACGCAGAAATCGAACTGGTTGGAGATTATGGCGCACGGGCATTTGTAAAAGGTCAGATTATTCGGATCGTTCCTGTGAGTGAAACGCAGTCGATGTTATCGATCGAATTTATTGAACTCACCCGCGCTCAGCTTGATGCACTCAATATTGTGATTTACTCAGATGTACGGGAATGGTACTCGCAACAACGGGAAAATGTAGACGATCCGATGCAGTCCTTCAAGTTTATTGCGGGAAGTTTCTTTCGATCGTTCCGTCAACGGAATGCTGAACCCGGTAATGTTACGAGAGTTCGGAAAACTATCAATGCTCATGCCCAGCTTTATTGGAGAGGACAATTCTACTCAGGGATTGCAACTCAGATTAGCAATCGCAGTTTGAGATTGGAAATTCAATCAGACGCGATCGAAGATGTCAGACTTCTAGAGTACTACCAGCCTTTGGTTGGATTGCTTCTGAGTCAGACGGCTGATGAATCTCTGCCGAATCGATTACTTGCAAGGGTGGAGCGAGTTGACATGATCATAGGCGATCGCACAATTGTCGAATTGCAATTCCCAGAGCAGGTGATGCAGCGACAAGAAGGCAAAATCAAACAGCTTGTCGATACGCTGAATTAGAAAACATTTCACAAGTATTCAAAGAGGGCATATAAAATACCCTCTTTTTTTATTTTTTTAGGTGAGAGTCCCTCTAAGCTTTCTGCCGCGCCAAGTCCAACCCCAGCCTGTCTCAGTTTTGACGATCGACGTTAAAACAATTCCGCAAACAATCAATCCCCCGATTCCACTCATCCACCAATACTGTGGTGAGATATTCGTAAACGGTTCGCCCTCGACTCGGATGCGGTAATGCAGAAAAATACCGATCGCGCTCATGACAAGAATGATCACGTTCCAAATTGTTAAAGACGATCGGGCTAGATCGATCAATCCACTCACGCAACCAATCCAAGGCATCGCAAAAATCATGAATGTCACAAATACACAGTACAAAGCGGCTTGATAGTTACGATTTGACCCCATGAACCAATTTTTTGTCCAGCCTTCCCACAAGGCAGAAAAAGACTGATACATCTGCGCTTCAGCGAGATTCAGACCCAATCCATACCACAGTTTGAACTGATTCCGTTTGATCAACTGGCTCAGTTCGACATCTTCAACGACTTGATCATGAACGGCAGCATGTCCCCCGATCGCATCATAGGCACTGCGACGAAACAGCATAAACGGTCCTGCGGCAAATGCGGTTTCTGAAGTCGGATCATTCACAGACCCAAAATCAAATCCGACTCCTAGTAAATTGAACACGATCGGTTGAACCAGCCATTCTGACCAATGCCGACATAAAAAGATGACAGCCAGGGAGAGCAGATCAATTTTTTCTTGTTGAGCGTAAGCGATCGTCGTTTCAATGCTTTTTGGCTGCAATCGCACATCTGCGTCAATAAATAGAACAAATTCGCCCTTAAGTTGCTGAACCGCCTGAGTACAAGCCCAATTTTTGCCGACCCAAATCTCTCCTTGTGGACGAGATTTTCCGGCTAAGAATTTCAATCTGGGATCTGGGTCGGATGCTTGAAGCCGTTGCACGATCGCAGCCGTTTCATCCGTCGATTGATCATCAACCACCAAAACTTCGAGATTTAAATCTGTGCTTTCTAAAACAGAAGTCACGCAAGCCTCTATATTCGCAGCTTCGTTATAGGCAGGAATCACGATAGATACAGAGGGGAAAGAATCTACTGAATCGAGATCAATTGAAATCTTTGGGGCGCTATTCAAGGTACGACGGAGATTGCCGGAGAAGATTATGATTGCAACGAGAGAAACAACTAAACCAAATACGAGAATTAGCACAATTAGTCAATGCCTGGAGGAAACGGACAACGTTCCTTACCTTATCGCATCGATGACAGAAGACTTCCGCCAGAAAGTCAGTCCTCATCTGGCAAGATACATTTAGTTACAAATTAATTACAAAGATTTTAGATTTGAAAAAAAGTACTTTTTGCTCTATTTTTTTCTATGAGACTAACTTTATATATCGAAGGAATTTAGATCCTTGCGTATAATCTGAACAAGGTTCTTTACTTATTTTTGAGTCCCGACTCGCACGATCATTCAACCTCCTTTAGTTAGAAGAGATTTAATCATGCCTCGTATCCTTGTAATCGACGATGATCCTGCGATCGCGGAACTCGTCTCAGTCAATTTAGAAATGGCAGGCTACGACGTGAACCAAGCGTCGGACGGCATTCATGGACAAGCCCTTGCGCTCCAAATTCAGCCTGACTTGATCATGCTCGATTTGATGCTGCCTCAGGTTGATGGATTCACCATTTGCCAACGAATTCGTCGGGATGAACGCACGGCTGATATCCCAGTCCTGATGCTGACCGCCTTGAGCCAAACACAAAATAAGGTCGAAGGCTTCAATGCAGGGGCAGACGACTATTTAACCAAACCGTTTGAAGTTGAAGAAATGCTGGCGCGGGTGCGTGCTTTATTAAGACGAACTGATCGCATTCCTCAAGCAGCAAAACATTCAGAGATTCTCAGTTATGGTCCCTTGACGCTTGTGCCTGAGCGCTTTGAGGCAATTTGGTTTGCGAAAACGGTAAAACTGACTCATCTAGAGTTTGAATTGCTCCATTGCTTGCTTCAGCGACATGGGCAAACTGTGTCGCCGAGCGAAATTCTCAAAGAAGTTTGGGGATACGATCCCGATGATGATATTGAAACAATTCGCGTCCATGTTCGCCATTTAAGAACCAAACTCGAACCCGATCCCCGACATCCTCGGTATATCAAAACCGTTTACGGTGCGGGCTACTGTTTGGAATTGCCCAATGAAAGCGTCTCGATCAAAGAAGTGCAGATGGCTGGCTAATCGTTTACTTTTCCAATCGAACTGCATACCACTGTAAATATTCTCCGGGAGCCATATCTAGCTCGCAGGTTGTATCTAATAGATATCGGATCTGATCGTCGATCGCAGCAATTTGCTGAAGATCTGGAGACAAATTATCTTGGCGGGCGGTTAGAATCGATCGCAGTTTTTCGCTCAGTTCGGCTGCGGTCAGGATTTCTTCAGGTTGGTTGGTTTCAAGAACAACAAAGTATTCTTCTTCGTACATAGAAGCCGCAGACATGGCAATTCAGAGATGAAGATCTCTCTAATTTTGACATTTAAATCCCCCGCAGGTCAGAACCAGATCGCTTCGTAGCCGTGATATTCAGAAGTTAACGAATATGCTGAACTCACATGCAAACAGCACACTTGATCTTTAATCCAGTCGCAGGTCAGGGCAACGCTGAAGAGGACCTTGCCCAGATTCAAGAATTATTGGGCGGGAAGTTTGAGCTTGAAACCAAATTGACGACCCCAGAAATTGGAGCAGATGAATTGGCAAAGCAAGCCGTTGAGCAAGGTGTGGATGCAATTTTTGTGTCAGGAGGAGACGGAACGGTTTCGAGCGCAGCGACGGCAGTGATTCGCACAGGAATTCCTTTAGGCGTGATTGCGCGGGGCACTGCCAATGCGTTTGCAAATGCGCTGGGGATTCCAACTGCGATCGAGGTCGCTTGCGAAACGATTCTGAACCAGCAGACGAAAACAGTGGATGTTGCGTTTTGTAACCAGTTGCCGATGGTTTTGCTTGCCGGGATCGGATTTGAAGCCGAAACCGTTCAGCTTGCGAGTCGAGAAGCGAAAAATCGATTCGGCATTTTGGCATATATTTTGGCAGGGCTGCGAAAATTGCAAACCCTTGAACAATTTGAAGCAGAAGTGGAAACGGATGATCGTGTCATTTCTTTCACAGCATCTGCATTGACGATCGCAAATGCAGCGCCCGCAACGTCAGTCTTAGCCCAAGGTCCAGCAGGTTTAGTCGTCGATGATGGATTACTCGATTTGACGATCGTAGCTCCCGCAAACCGGACGAGCGCGATCGCGGCTACCTATCATTTGCTGCAATCGGCACTGAGTGGCAATCCAGCCGAGCGCGATGATGTGGGCTATTTGCGTTCAAAACGCTTTAGAGTCACCACAACCCCCCCTCAGAAAGTCGTCGTCGATGGTGAGATGGTGGGGACAACACCAATTGAGGTGGAATGCGTGCCAGCAGGTCTAACCATATTTATGAATGACCCTGCAGCAGAGATCCCGACTGAGAAATTAGAAGGACTGCCCGATCTGGTGATCGAACCTAAAGATTCCAGAACTTAACGATCGACAAATCTTTCCGTACACTATAAATCGACAAATCTTTCCGTACACTATAAAAAGAGACAGAACGCTGTTCTAACTTCAGACAACACAAGAAAATTCGTAGTTTTGGCTGTTTCTTAAGCAAAGCTGCGAATTGATCACTATGGACGTTGGTAGGCAAATGGCGGTGAGTGTCGAATGGATCTTGGGTGGAACGGCTCTCTTAGCCGCGATCGCAAATGGGGCTACGCTTTGGCATTATTGGCGATCGTCCCAAACAGAAAATTCAGAGCAAGAATTGCAGGAAGCTCTTTGGCGGCAATCGATCGCCGTTGAAGCAGCTTTAGATGGGATTGCAATTCTCAATGACGATGGCAAGATCCTCTATCTCAATGATGCTCATCTCAAGATGTTTGGCTATAGTCGGACAGAATTGATTGGGAAAAGCTGGAAAACACTTTACTATCCAGAAGAAAGTCAAAGAATTGAACAAGAAATTCGCCCGATTCTAAAACAGACGGGGCAATGGCGAGGACAGGTTGTTGCAAAGCGCAGAGACGGCGGCACCTTTTTTGAAGAGATTTCACTGACGCATACCGAAAAAGGGGTGATCTCAGTTTGTCGAGACATTACTGAAACTAAACAGACTGAAATCCGTCTCAAAGTTTTGGAACGCGCAATTAGTGCAAGTAGTAACGGGATCATCATCACAGACCCAACTCAGTTGGATAATCCGATGATTTACGTCAATCCAGGATTTGAGCGAATGACCGGGTATGATGCCGCAGATGTCCTTGGCAGAAATAGTCGCTTGCTCCAAGGTATTGAAACCGAGCAATCCGCAGTCGATCGCTTACGTCAGGCATTCCAGCAAAAAGAAGCCTGTACCGTCACCCTGCGGAATTACCGCAAAGATGGGACGCTCTTCTGGAATGAATTGTCGATTTCGCCGATTCTAGATACCCATGAAACGGTCACTCACTACATTGGGATTCAAACAGATGTCACTGAACGTATTCGGACAGAAGAAGCGCTTCAACTTCAGATCCAACGCGCTCATCTCCTGAAGCAAATCACCCAAGATATTCGTCAAAGCCTGGACACAGAAGAAATCTTTCAGACAACCGTGACCCAGATCGGCAGAACATTTGGAGTCGATCGCTGTTTGCTTCATGCTTACTTAGAAAGCGAAGAAGATGCGATCGTATCGGGGTTTTCGCTGTCTCAATTGGATAAAGTCTTTCCGCAAATTCCAATCGTGGCGGAATATCTGGAGCGGGGTTGCGATTCTATGCAGGATTTTCATATTCCGATTCGTGGAAATCTTCATGCGGAGGCTTTGTTAAGAAGCGATCGAGCCATTTCTTCTCCAGACATTTATGCAGATCCCTTACTTGAAGCTGCGGCTCCCCTCTGTCAGCAAGCGAATCTTAAATCCATGCTGGCGGTTCGCACCTCTTATCAAGAGATTCCAAATGGACTGATCTGTCTACAACAATGTGATGCAGTCCGGCATTGGAACGAGGATGAGATCGAATTACTCGAAGCGGTCGCCGATCAAGTTGGAATTGCGATCGAGCAATCTCGACTCTTGAAACAGGAGCGCTTGCAACGCGAGCAACTCACCGAACAAAATCTAGCACTCGAACAAGCCAAGCAAATTGCTGAAACTGCAAACCGCGCAAAGAGTGAGTTTCTTGCAACCGTGAGTCATGAAATTCGCACGCCTATGAATGCCGTGATTGGACTAACGGGGTTACTGCTGGATATGGAGTTGAGCGATCAACAACGAGATTTTGTCGAAACGATTCGCAGCAGCGGCGATTCGCTCCTGACCATCATTAATGACATTCTAGATTTCTCAAAAATCGAATCGGGCAAGCTGGATTTAGAACAACAACCTTTTGATTTGAAAGCTTGCATCACTGAATCGATCGATTTACTCAGTACCAAGGCAGCCGAGAAACATCTCACTTGCACCTATCAAATTGCGCCAGAAGTCCCCGAAACGATCGTCGGGGATGTGACTCGACTGCGGCAGATTCTTGTTAATCTCTTGAGCAACGCCATCAAATTTACGCATCAAGGTCAAATTAAGATTTCCGTGACCCTCGCCTTGCCTTGCAATATGGCAATGGATTGCCAAGCATCTAATCTCCATTGCGCTCAGCTTCCGAGGGAGAAAACTTTAGGATTGCAATTTGCAGTTAGCGATACAGGCATCGGAATTCCGCCAGAACGAATGGGGCGATTATTTAAGTCATTTAGTCAGGTTGATTCATCTACCAGTCGGCAATATGGGGGGACAGGATTAGGTTTAGCCATTAGTCGGCGATTAAGCGAAATGATGGGAGGCTCGATGTGGGTTGAAAGCCAGGGGGCAATTGCAGGCTGTCCTTCTCAAAATTTTGTTTCTGTCCAAGAGTCGTCTCAATCTGGCTCGACCTTTTACTTCACGCTCTGCACCAGTGCAGCGACATTGAGCATGACGCGATCGATCGGGGCAAAAGCGATCAAGACCTCTATCCAGCCCGAACTAACGAAGGCACAGCCACTCAGAATTTTGCTTGCAGAAGATAATGTTGTCAACCAGAAAGTCGCCTTGCATCTACTGTCGCGATTGGGATATCGCGCAGATGTTGCAGGAAATGGGCTAGAAGTCTTAACGGCGCTCGATCGTCAAGTGTATGATGTGATTCTCATGGATGTGCAAATGCCTGAGATGGATGGATTAGAGGCAACTCGGAAAATTGTATCGGGTGCATTTCCAGGTCAGCCCTACATTATTGCGATGACAGCCAACGCCATGGAAGGCGATCGCCAACTCTGTTTAGACGCAGGCATGAACGATTATTTGAGCAAACCGATCCGGATCGATGCGCTAGAATTTGTTCTCAGCAAGTGTAGCCCTGTCGCACGATCGTCGTTCAAGCTGAGCAATTGTGATCAACCCGAGTCCCCCCCTTCTCCGGTGCGATCCTCTCTGTCAATAGTTGCCGCAGCCCCAACGCCTGACCTTGCTGTCCTACCATCTCGTGACTTTACCCACGATGCTGGATTCACCCGCTCTCCTGATTTAATCGATCGCTATCTGAGCGATACCCAGCTTTGGATGAACCAAATCCAGCACGCTGCTGATCCAATCAATCCGCAGACCCTACATCAGATTGTTTGCCGCTTGCGATCGAGCAGTCTGGACGTTGGGGCGGCAGCTATTGTCGAACAATGCGATGCGTTGGAAACCTGCCTCAGTCTGGGAACGCTAGAGCAGGTCGCTTTTCGAGTCCGCCAATTAGAAGCTGAGTACAATCGCGTACAGGCTTCGCTACACCTGGAACTTCAGCAATGTCAGAGATGATGCCCTCTTTCCATAATCCCCCGCTAATCTTAGTTGCAGATGATGATAAAACAATGCGACTCGGCGTGCGTCAAGCAATGGAGCAAGATGGCTATCAAGTCATTGAGGCAAATGATGGGAATTCGTGCCTTGCTGTGTTTGAGCGAGTGCGCCCGGATGTGGTCTTGCTTGATGCCATTATGCCTGCGATCGATGGGTTTACCTGCTGCCGTCGAATTCAAGAAATGAGTGGGGCGCGTCGAACTCCCGTTCTGATGATTACGGGTCTCGAAGATCAAGATTCGGTCGATCAAGCCTTCTCGGTTGGAGCGGTTGATTATATTACGAAGCCGATTCACTGGGCTGTTTTGCGCCAGCGAGTAAAGCGGCTGATTCAGCAGGTTCGGCTCTATCAGCAGCTTGAGACAGCGAATCATGAATTGCAAAGATTAGCTGCGATCGATGGCTTGACTCAGGTTGCAAATCGCCGCCGTTTTGATGAGTATATGCAGCAAGAATGGCAGAGGATGTTGCGCGAGCAGTTGCCGTTATCGCTGATTTTGTGTGATATCGATTGTTTCAAGCTCTTTAACGATACCTATGGGCATCAAGCAGGCGATGATTGCTTGCGGCAGGTCGCTCAGGTGATTCAGAATTCTGCAAAAAGAGCGATCGACTTACCTGCGCGATATGGCGGGGAAGAATTTGCAGTCATTTTGCCGAATACGGATCAAGAAGGCGCGATCTTAGTAGCTCAGGATATTCAGAGTGGTGTAAAGCAATTGGGAATTTCTCATGCGGCTTCTAAAGTCTGTGACACGGTAACCGTGAGCTTAGGGGTATCCAATACGATTCCAAGTGTGATTACATCTCCAGAGTTGCTGATCAATGCGGCAGATAAAGCGTTGTATCAGGCGAAGGCAGAAGGACGCGATCGGTATTGTACTTGTCTTAGTTAATGCGGAACAAATTTAAAATACGGGCTGTCTGAAGCTGTATTAGGGTTAAACCTCAATACAGCTTTTTAGTTTGAGTTTCGACTGTGCTTAACCCGCTAGGTTCCTGGCTCTTGAGCGTTAAGCGAAGCCAAAACTCTTGAGCGTTAAGCGAAGCCAAAACGCAGTCATCAATGACTTTGTGCCTTTACTGATTGGGGTTCTATAGGTCATTGCATCGCAGCAGGGGCTGATTGAGCCAATCGTTGAGTGAACGGACTAACTGATGGGCGCAGGTCAGCAATACTGTCGAAAAAGAAATCATATTTTCCGAAATACCTGGATGAGTTCGCGTAGTTATTTTCAGCCTAAAAGGTTAGGATGTCTTCTCCAAAAGTACGGCTTGTAGGTGAGGAAAACCGAACTTCAACGCTAAATATTCACGCCTAAAAATTGCGAATAGGAATGCTTTATTCAGCCAAAAATCTGAAAGCATTCCTATTTTTTTGTCCTCTTAAAAATTGTCATATTCTATTATGTGACAGTTAGAAAACAGCCCATTAATCTGGATACTTTTAGAGTTCTAACGATACAACTTAGATATGAGAAATCGATACGGTTTGTAAGCGATAACTCACCATTCCTCCAAAGATAAATCAGCAAATCAACCTCTTGAAGATCAAGCTAAAAAGTTGCTGAGTTTCTAGGAACAAAACCTCTCTTTCTTACGACATTAAAAGTAAGAACTCCAAGAGAAAAACCTTCAATCAAATCTTCAGTTACTCTAGGACACAGTCATGAAACTCTCTCTTAAGTCAGTTGCAACTCTCTCTGCTCTTTCCGCACTCGTTCTTTCTCCTTTGTTCGTTGCAGGTTCTGCGTCTGCTCAGCCTGTCCGCTTTGATGGAAGTTATGTAGGTGCAGGGGTTGCAGCAGGTGTGACGAACGGTGGACGCGATAACGATGCGGCAACATTCGGTGGTAACATCCAAGGTCGGTTTGCCGTTCCAAATGCGCCTGTTTCTGTTCGCGGTTCCGTCTTGTTTAACGGCGAAAATAGCGTGATCATTCCTTCTTTAACCTACGACCTTCCTGTTGCTAAAAACACGAACGTTTATGCAGGTGCAGGATATGGTTTCGTTCAGAAAGATGGTCAAGCTTCTCAAATGGGAAATAAGGACGCAGCCGTTCTTTCTGTAGGTGTTGAATCTGAAGTCGCGAGAGGTGTTGTTGTCTATAGCGATGCGAAATACGGCATCAATGCCTACGAAGGAAGTGGCGCAGGTTCGTTGAGCTTACAAGGCGGTGTTGGAATCAGATTCTAATTGATTCTGCAATTTCAATCCGTTTGTCTCTCTGATCTAAAGATTAGCTCCTAGCGATGCTAGGAGCTGTTTTATTAGCCTTAAGAAAGAGGGTATTTGGAAGCCACTTCGTCAATATAAAGATAGAAATTTGAATAAGTTTTTAAGTTGAGGATTGTATGACTAATTCTGTCAAAGAAAAGATTTCAACCGATCTGAAACAAGCCAAAGAAGTTGGGCAATTGCGTGCCGATTGCATTCGGGACATTATGCGCAGTGCGATCGCTCAGGTGATGTCAGAACTCAAATCGGGTACTGGAGATATTCGATCGCTGGTTAAGGATGCCTTCTCCAGTGCAGCAAACAGCTTACAAGAAAGCGGAACCCAAGTAAAAGAAGACATTACGGCATCGGTTGAAGGAGTCATTGAAGGCATTAGCCGCGCTCGGCAGCAGCGGATTGCAGAAACCGAAGCGGAAGTGAAGCGCTTACAGGCTCAACTGTCCGAGCAGGAGGACGAGCTAGAGCAAGAAGTCGAGGCAGGAATGCACGGCTTAAAAGACGCTGCTAAAGACATGTCGATCGAAGTTCGAGAACAAATTGACCAGACGATCGAATCGATTCGCAGTAGTGAGGAAGCGGCTTTGTTGAAGCGACGATATGCTCAGGTGCAAGCGCAATTAGCAATTTTGAGAGCAAATCTGGCAGCACGGACGGAAGATTATCACGATCGCGCTCAAGCCCATCTCGACGAAGCGAAAGAGTGGTATGACAAAGCGCGACCGCAAGCTGAAGCGACAAAGGCTCAGGCAGACCAGAAAATGGCTGAGCTAGATCAAAAGATGGGTGAAGCGGGAAGTGCGCTAGCTCGCAAGGAGCGGCAGGTGAAACAGTTGCTCAGAGATCTCTTGAAGCAGGCAACGGATGTCGTGAAAGATGCGAGTGAGTCGCGCAAATCTAGCAAAACTTCAGAGCCAGCATTACCGCCGACTCAGATTGAGATTGAAGATAGCAAAATTCGATAGATTTGATCCCTAATTAAAAAATCGTTCGCCCTGGTCTTTCTAAAAAACTAGAGCGATCGATTTTTTGATCAGATGATCGATATTATTGAATCCGCAATCCTAAGCGCTAATCGTTGCCGCTTCCTGTTTGTACATTAGCTCCCGCACCTTGACCATGCCTGCTACGAGTTGATCCATCTCCTCGTGAGTATGCAGCGCATTCACCGTAATCCGAATTCTTGGCTTGGCAATAAACCAGATTGGAGACACCCAAATTCCCAACTCCAGCAACTCCCGCGCATAGACTTTCGGATTCATCTCAGTTGAAAGTAAAACCGGAACGACATTCGTTTCCCCGATCGCTTCAAATCCTTGAGCCGCTAAGCGCGATCGCAAATAGCGAGTACTTTCTTGCAAGCGCGAAACCAATTCTGGTTCTTTTTGCACTTCGCGGAAGCTCTGCAATGCAGCAGCCGTCAAAGGAGGAGCCAAAGAACAAGTCCCGATCGAAGTCGGTGAGCAGTTCATTAAAGGCTTCAACTCGGCGACATGCGTACTGATCGCCGCCCCCACCGAAGCGCCAAATTTTGCAAACGTCGAGAGAATCAAGGGATTAATTCCCCGATTAATCGCATCTTGTGGCTTTAAGCCAAAATGCTCATAAATCCCACGTCCTGTCTTACCCAGTGCTCCTGTTGCGTGCGCTTCATCCATCAGCAACGTACTATCTGGGTAGTGCGACAGAATTTCAATCATCTCCGGCAACGGCGCAATATCGCCATCCATGGAGAAGACTGCATCCGAGACGACCATAATGCGATCGCTCGGTTGCGCATAACGCTTTAGCTTCCGCGCCAAATCTTCCGTATCACAGTGGCGGTAAGCCTTGACGCGAACTCGGGGACTATAGCCGAAAAGTTTCCCTGATCGAGTTCCCGCATGAGCCAATGCCGACACAATGCAGCCATGATTTAGGACATCTGTCATGATCAGCGTTTCGCGGGTATGCTCAAATCCCGGAATCGGAATCGCCAAGTGGCAGAACGCATCCATCAATGCCTGCATTCCCATCCAGGCATTGAGAAAAAGCTGCGTATGAGGCAAATGCTTGAAACTTGACACCTCATCTTCAAGCTGACGGTGCAAATCAATCCGACCGCTAAGAACCGAGGTCGAACTATTTGACGTACCGTATTGAAAAATAGCATCGATCGCAGCTTGTTTGACCGCTTCATTCTGAGTTAGACCCAGCACATCGTTCGTGCAAAACGTTAGAACTGTGCGTCGTATCCCGGTTTCAGCCTCCTCAATTTCCACCATATTTCCCTGGCGCTGATGACAGAGATACTCATCCGGGTCGAGTTCACTTTCATACCAACGCCGCACATATTCCTTAACAACTTGCACAGTTTACTCCTCTCACCTGCATGACGTTCGCAATTTGCTTCTGACTCAACAGTATATTTGTCGATGATGAATTTCGCTCATAAATCAAGCGCAATTCTGGTTGATCTCAAAATATTAAGACGTGATAACAGCTTATCAGGACTCACAGAAATCAAAAAAAACAGCGATCGCAATTCAAGTGCGCGATCGCTGTTTCTGAGGGAGTCAATTCTCCTAGATTTCTGCGACTGCCCGTTCTACGAGACGACGCGCTAGGGTTTGCGTTCCCGTGTGGGTGTAGTATTTCACGGCAACGTCAAGAAATGCGCCCACATAGTCGAGTTTGTCAGCCGAAACGTCCACAACTCCTTTCACTCGATCGAGCAGGGTCTGCTGGGTCAAATTTCGCTCTGAGACAAAATTTCCCATCCAGCCCTTGACCGAATCAAAGCTCTGCCCAATAAATCCAAGTTTGTCGGACGAATTATTGCCCGGAATCAAGGATTGGACACTATTAAAGGATTGATTTTTCTCCAATTCGTCTGGACTGGTGCTGCTAATCGTAGACAGTCCTTTTTGAATAAAATCGCCCCCCAGGGGGATCAAGCCATCAAAACTCACCAATGCCGCCATTCGCATCAAAGATTCGCCGCTATAGTCTCCTAGAGCCGCGAGAAAGTCTCCAATGCTGTCCCCTGGAATTCCGTTAATTTGACAGAATGAAACCAGTTCGACGACGAGCTTGACACAGAGATCAATACTTTGAGCTTTTTCGGGCTTCGGGGTCAGGTTGCTCAAGAAGCCCAGGAACGAGATATCTTGACCGACTTTGTTTGCCAAAGCAGCGGCTCCAAGTGCCCCTGCGGCATTATCGACGGTCTGATAGAGCCACATGGCGCGCTGATAGCCCTGAGATTCGTCGTTATAGAGATATACGGCGCGTTCTCCGATCGCTTGGATCAGGCTTTCGTCGGTTTCGCCTGTAACGGCACGAATCGTGTTGGTGAACCCGGTAAGATTTTGCCATTGCCCAGGGACAAGAAAATCAAGGGTTTGAAGGGCCTTGACAGTCGTGCCTCCGGTGGGCAGTTCGTCTACCAGTTCAAAAATCGGTTTACTCATAAAAAACCTATAATGAAAATTTCAGAATCGGAGCGAGTCTTAGCCTTTTAGCTGAGACAGTCCTTTAAGGTCAAATTTCGAGAGCCACTGTTCGCGGTCTTGCTTAGTAAAAGAAGGGTCACGCGATAACACTTTGACCTGATACTTTCCGACGAGGACTCCTGTTTGGGTATTGCCCATCGTCATGGCGGGAAAGCCATTGATCTTTTCAGCCGCGTTTTGATATTTTGCAGCAGCAGCAGGCAGGCTAGATGTATCGGAGATCGACAACATTGCGAGATCCTTGCCGTCTTTTTTTAATTTGGCTTCTGCAAAGCCTTTTTTCTCCTGGGTATAAACTCTCTCATAACCTGCACCCGGTTTTGGGAAGTACTTGTTGAACTGGCTGCCTTGAGTGGCATCTTTTGCAACCGCAACTACGCCAGGTTTGTTGCTCTCTTTCTGTGCCTCAGAAAAGCGATCGGGGGCTTTCGCCTGACAGCCGCTAATAAACAAGGCGATCGCTAACATCATGGCGACGATCCCACGCCGCCAACCTGTGAAAGTCAATGCTTGGTGTCTCATAGGAGTGTTGAAAATTGAACTATACGATCGATTAACGCGCGCATCTGTTTTGTGGCAACCGACTCAAGTTAGAGATCGCGCACGATCCCTACAAAACTCAGAGGCTCCTCCGCTACTGTAAAAGGTTCTCGTCCGAATTTCACGCGATCGCAGCACTTTGCAATGAAAAAAGAAAATTTTTATCAATCGGAGCGAAGATAGCGATCGTATTGCTTCACGATCAATCGCTGAACCGCGATGATAGCGGGATTTACTTCGACGTAGCGGCGAGTGGGATCTTTCAGGTAGTTTGCTTGTTCCGATTCGATCATTTCAATATCTTGATGCAAGAATGGCAAGAATAATAGATGTAAGATTAGTGGCTGCAAGGCTCGACGCAACGGATTGAGTAACCAAGTTGGAATCGGAAGTCGCAAGAAGAACAACGCAAACGATCGACTCTCAGTTTGTGAGATGGGCAGGCGCATTAAGTAGAGTGAGGAGACGTTTTCGAGTTTATTCACATAATTTGGATACTGATAATCGATCGAAATTGTCTTTGTCGTAGTGCCGCCATCTTTGCTAAATCCAAGCAGCTTCGTGAGGAATCCTCGATACGAAACTCGGTACTCTGCAATGATCGATTCCTCAGTTTCACGGAGCTTGATGAGTACAGGGTCAAACCAGCCTTGTAAATTTTGATGGAGGTAGCCATGAAATACATCCATCGTGTTTTCATTGCAAATTGAGAAGTGGGCTTTGAACGCAGCCCCAAGCGGAATCATTAAACAGTTTGGATCGTCGTATTCGGGGATTTGGAGAGGGGACTGTGTTGCGGCTAAAGCCCGATCGCCTGGAAAAATCCAAATCAACCCATACTTTTCCTGTACCGCGAAAGTTTTCATTTGAGCGCAAGGCAGCTTTTGCCCTTCATTCCAGTAGGGAATCCCAACACATTCGCCTTGTCCGTTGAATTCCCAACCGTGATAGCCACAGACGATCGCATCGCCTTGGACTTTGCCTTTATCCATCGCAACGCCTTTGTGGGGGCAGACATTTTCGACGGCTTGAACTTGATTTTGGGAATCTCGGTAGAGTGCGATCGCTTGGTTCCAAATGCGGATGGGCAAAATTTTTTCAGCTTTCAAATCCTCTGCCCAAGCAACTGCGTACCAGTAGTTTGGGTTAATTCCGACTTCGCGCACCCGGTTCTGAATGGTCTGACCTTGAAGCGTTGTTGAAAGTGTACTTGCCAATTCGAGCATTACCTAGTTTTTCCTCTGGAATCCGTGTGATTCATACTAGCAACAAAAAAAGGGGCATATCTCCCCCTTTTTCCTAGATTGCTCATTCGAGTTTACGACCCATGTGTAGTGTTTCAGGACTGAAGCTTTTTTGACTGGTCGAATTTGCTACATAACAAGCTGATAGAGCATTTCTCTAAAGAATAAAAACCGCACCAGCCAGTATCCTAAGAGACTTCCGATCAATAAAATCGTCAAGCGATTTCGAGACTCCAAGCGTTCAAGCAGATGAACCAACTTTGAGTGTCTTGACTGAGGGAGCACGATCGCGCTCCCCATTAATCCGATAACTAGCACTACAAGCGGCGCAAACGCATGAATCTCTAACGCATGATCTATATGTCCGTGCATGAATTCGATCGTGGCACGCGACAGTCCACAACCCGGACAAGGGACACCTAATCCGGCACGAATCGGACATTGCCAACTGGGTAAACCGAGCGTCAGTAAGCTGAAGTGCAGTAATCCAAGTCCGATTAAACCGAGGCAGATTTTGCGCGATCGCACTAATGTAGCCAACATAACTCAAACGATTGTAGGTACTACAATATAGCCCGAGTCTCGATCACCGAGGACTAAGTTTTTCTCTAATCCCCAATACCACCAGTATGCTGCTGCATAGGCACAAATCAGACTATCAAGCTGATCTTCTAACGCTTTCAATTCAGTTCCTTTGTTTGGAATTTCTGGGAGCGTTGCGATTTCTAATCGCGGTTTTATGTTTGGTAATTTCTCTAAGATGTGTTGTCTTAATTGTATTAATCCAGCTTTGCGTTGTGCGATCGTGCCTTTTTTATATTTTAAGATCTGATTCAATCCGAATAGATGAATCATTGCCGGATGTGGAAACATTTCGATTTGGTAGCGTCCTAGAGATCGAGGCTGAATCGTTGGCGCATGGGCAAATCCGCGTGCTTCTAACCTGAGTCCAACGCCTAAAGTACGATCGGCAAATGGCAAATTTAAATTCGCGGGATAGCATCCGGCATGATATTTACCAAAATACTTGTGAGCCAAACGATCGGGAATTCGACTGCCCGTTTGATTTGGAATCAGAGTGGGAGCATCAACCGCAACAATTCCTGCATCCGGGCTAAAGTGATCAACCCACGCAAAAATATCTGCGATCGAGGTTTCTCGTCGCAGATCAAGCAAAACCAATGTGTCGCTAGCAAAATTTAGACAGCACAGACCGCTAGGATTTTCGCCCCAAGCGAGATCAATCCCTAAACACCTCAAAGAACCCTCCGACAGCAGGTTTAAATCAGTCGCAAAATAAAGCTAGCGATGCTCTTCGGTTCTCAATCTTTCGATCTCGGCTCGAATTGCTGCAAGTTGGGCTGTAAGTTCTTGCAGTTCAAGCTGAACTTCTGGCGAGGGAGGCTTGACTTCGATTGCCGTTGTCGGAACGGTGGTCGAAGCAGAACTCATTTCACTGCGTCTTTGAGCAATAAAATTATCGACATAGTTGCGAGCCTCAACTTCTGTGACTTCGCCCTTTTCTGCCCATTCCTGAGTCAACCCTTCCAAATCAACCTTGAGCTTTGCTAAATTTGCCTCTCGCTTCTGCGGATCTTGCAGAATTTCGACGAGTGAAGCAGTGGCTCCAAGGGTCACCCGAAAACTCTTTTGTAGTAATCGAACAACAGTATCAGTGGTCATAGATAACGTTGTAATTCATTACTTGGATCTTACTGCAATCATTCTTGAGTCGGGTAAATGTTCACGATCGCTCAAACGATCGAGGTCGTTCAGAAGAGAGAGGTAAAGGCTTTGATTCTTGCTTAGCGTATGAATCGAAGTGTTTAAGATTACTCACAATGAAACCCTCACTTAAGTTTCTCATCGCAGGTCTTTTAAGTTTTAGTCTCAGTGTTGCGCTGCCTTCCATGGCACAAACTCAAGGCAGTCCGGCAACTCCTTCTTCTGGAAATCGCCCTGATGGAATTGCGCCAACTGAAACGAATAGCCCAGCAGCACCGGAAGATCGCGACACCGGGATTCCTCCTGTCCAAACGCCTTCAGGTAATCAAAATATTCCGGGTAATCAAAATATTCCGGGTAATCAAAATATCCCAGGCGTTGTTACTCCGGCAAACCGCCCAACGGGAGAAACGTTTTCAAGCGCAGAAGATCAAACGATCGATCAAATTGTCCGCACCAATCGATCATTTGAACTGTTTAACGCACTTCTAAGAGTCGCTGAATCTCAAGGCACATTTGCTGGAGAGTTCGCAGGTAGTGCTGATTACACCGTATTTGCCCCAACCGACGAAGCGTTAGCAGCGATTCCAGCAGCGACCTTTAAGGCATTAGTTCAACCAGAAAATCGGGATGTACTGGCACAAGTGCTAGAGAATCATATTGTGCAGGGTCGAGTGTCTTCGAGTGATCTCGCGGCAAGACAAGTGCGATCGCTCGGTGGGAATCCGCTCCCGGCTCAAGGCGGCGCGGGTGCATTAGCGGTTGGCAATGCTCGTGTGATTGGACCGGATATTCTAGCAGACAATGGCATTATCCATGCGGTTGATCAAGTCATTTTGACTCCTGATTTACAGTCGAGACTGACGACTCTGGTTCCGCAAGCCTCAACAAATCCCACGGTTCGGTAAGAGAATTGGCAGACCTCGATCGCACAATTCATTCTCGCGATTCATTCTCGCGATTCATTCTCGCGATCGAGGTCTCTGTCCCCAACCTCTGACACAATGACTAATTGAATATGCTTGGAGCGCAAAATTTATGCTTCCGTCCTGGTTAGTCATTGGTGGGGTCACATTCTTGATTGCATTGGGAAGTAGCTTTCTGCGTCCCAAAGATATCAAATGGTTCAATCGCTTGCAACGCCCCCGATGGCTCACCTTTGAGAAAGCGATTCCCATTATTTGGACGATCGTCTTTATCTGCGGAGCTTGGTCAGCCTACATCATTTGGGAAATGACAAAAAGCTGGCAAACGATGCTGTTCTATATGCTGGTTGAAGCGGTCATCGTCGCCTATTCCCCAGTTTTATTTTGGACGCGCAGTTTGAGGAATGGCACGATCGTCGGAGGACTCGGATTTCTTTTAGGCTTATTCTTAGCGGTTTTAGTCTTTCCAGTTTCAACCGCAGCAGGACTGTTGCTCTTACCTTACTTAATTTGGAGTCCCATTGGCACTTACACAACCTGGGAGATGGGAAAATTAAATCCCGAATCGCTCTAAGCCATCGAACGTTAAGATAAGGGTACTATTTCTGCCCCTGTGCCAATGAATCGCCAAGATCGTTTCACCGATACTGCCCTTGGACTCGTCTCAACGCAAAGCTTTCCCGCGATCGTGGGGACGGCTGACATGATGCTGAAGTCGTCCGGTGTCACCCTTGTTGGTTACGAAATGATTGGCGGGGGTTACTGTACCGCCGTGGTTCGGGGCGGAATCTCCGATGTGCGGCTAGCGGTCGAAGTGGGAGCCGAAACTGTCGAGCAATTTGGCATGAAGGTTTCAACGGTGATCATTCCGCGTCCAATGCCAAATCTAGATGCCGTTTTACCGATCGGCAGCAAACTTGCTGCAATGATTGGCAATCAAGGCACGAGTCAGTTTCGCAATATGGCAGTCGGACTGCTAGAAACCCGAGGCTTTCCGGCAATGGTCGCTGCTGCCGATGCCATGCTCAAGTCGGCAGACGTTACATTGACCGCCTATCACACTATTGGGGATGGATTGTGTACCGCGATCGTGCGCGGAACGGTTGCCAATGTCGCCATGGCCGTCGAAGTCGGAATGCAAGAGGCAGAGCGAGTAGGAGAACTCCACTCCGTGATGGTGATTCCACGTGCGCTAGACGACTTGGATCAGACTTTACCGATCGCCTCTTGTTGGGTGGAAGAACTCAAACCGCTGCAAATTCCGATCACCGTTAAAGAAGTCGAGAAGCCGCTCGTTGCTCTGCCCGAATTGGCTCAACCCGTACCGTTGGAATTACCCGCTCAAGTTGAAAGAGCATTACCCGAAGCGCAAGCGATGGCAATACAACCAGAGAACCCAGCGGAATTTGAACGACAAGAAATCGAGAGAGAGGAAACCCTCTTAGTGCAAGAAACCGCGATCGAGCTACCTGAACCGGATTCTCAGGCTGAAAAACAACCCGAAAGCGAGTCTTAAAACTTAATTGGAGATAGGTGATTTGTACATAGAATGAAGGTGTAATCACTTTTTTGATCCCCGAGAGCGAATCAGTGCGCTTCGGATTGCTCCTGTGATTTTTGAACCTCATTACTCAAAAAAAGCGAGTGCTTAAAAGCCCTTCAAGGAAACCCTCTAGAGCAAAGTCATTGCTTCTCTTGGTAAATGTTCGATCCTCTATTTAAGCTCATCTGCTTTAAGCTTGGGGCAATCATGCAATTTTATTGGACAATGCGCTACGAATTTTTGGGAGAGTCTCTGGATGCAAAGCCAGGAACTGCTCTACTCGTGATTGAGTATCAAGAGAGGTATGAGGGTGCAGAAGATGCTTATGCAGTTGCTTCAGTCTTAGCAGACACCTTAATCGAAGGTCGATCGTCAAACTGTTTACGCGCTGAACCTGATCTTGTCATTCAGGTACATCAGCATTGACGCACTAAAGCAGCAGAAAGTCTCGCATCTCTGGAAGAGAAAGAATTCGGCTTGAATGATGAGATTTGGGAATGCCCTCAAATCCACATCACTTGTGCGACGCGATTAAGCACTCTCTAGCTGCCAAGATAACTGCGGCAAATCTAAGATGGCTGAATGATTTTCAGACGATCGAGAAATTTTTCTTACACGCGATCTTCTAGATCTCTTACTTTTTAATGCCTTAATAATTGCCTGACAGGTTTTTGCACAGCAGGTTGTCGCTAGCAAAGTGTCGCCTTCATAAATTCCCCAGCGTCCATCTGCAAGTTGCTTTTCGTAATATTCCATTCTAAATTTCTTATTAAATCTAAAGATTAGTTTAAACTAAAAGGCTTTCTTTTCACAATGTCATGCAAAATTGACATCACGAGAGTGACCTCATTTGGGCTTTGCTCTAACTTAGCCAAGTTCATCATTTTTTCTAGAAAATGTCTCTCTTTTCACTGTGCCGATTGCTTTCACAATCCGTTACACTGTAGAAGTGAATAGCGCCCGGTGGCGGGTGATGGCATGATCGGAAGTTTGGTTCACGCTTACACTCCTCTCATCCTTTGGACGGGTGTAGGGGCTTTGTTGTTTCGTTTTTTACCAGAATCGTTCCCACGATTCTTAGGTCGAAGTCTTTACTGGGTCGGAGTTCCTTGGCAAATCTTTGCCTTGGTTCGAGAAACAGATTTTTCATCCAACATTGGCATCGTTCCCGCCGTGACGATCGCGACAATCGGCACAGGATTGACGATCTCATGGATTGCGCTGCAAATTTTGATCTGGCTAAAAACTCAGGCAAAACCCACCTGGCTCAGTCGGGTCGAACCGTGGTTTCCGCCGCTCGATCGCGCATCTCAAGGCACATTTGTGATCGCAGCCACGATCGGAAACACTGGCTTTGTCGGGTTAGGCTTAATCCCTGCACTCATTGGGGATGGCGATCTGAGTTGGGCAGTTTTCTTCAGCGTGACGCAAAACTTAGTTGGAACTTTTGGGATTGGGGTTTTAGTGGCGAGTCACTATGGGCGATCGCAGACTCAAAGCACACCCCTAACATTGCTGCGAGACATTCTGACCGTTCCGACGCTGTGGGCATTTGCCGCAGCCTATTTTACTCAATCTATGACTTTCCCAAACTGGGCAGAAACATTGTCGCGATCGTCACTTCTGTTTGTGATTCCAGCTTCGTTTTTGCTGATGGGAATGAGGCTAATTCAACTAGATGGAATGGATAGCTTGAAAGCAGCGACCGTGCCCGTTTTATTAAAAGCGGTAATCTTGCCCAGTTTAGTCGCGATCGCAGTGATGCTTCTAGGGCTGAATCATGATGCACGGCTATCATTGACGATCATGGCAGGAGTACCCAGTGCATTTGCAAGCTTGATTCTAGCAGAGGAATATAATTTAGACCATAATCTTGCCGCAAGTAGTATTGCTTTAAGTACGATCGTCATACTAGTGACAATTCCGATCTGGCTATTCATTAGTAATTAAAATCTTGAAAAAGTGTATAAATCCATACTAGATTCGTGATCAATGGTAGAATTTTGCCGACAAGTCGAGATGCACTTTATATGCCGACCCCGATTCCGACTGAATCCGCTCCTGTCACGCCCAAGCTGACCTTGGGACGCATTTTGGTTGTCGAAGACGAAGATTTGATTCGAGACACGATCGCGCTCACGCTCTCCGATGAAGGCTACGAAGTCATTACCGTCGCAGATGGGCGACAAGCCTTAGAACACCTCCAGTTTGCGGTCAGAGGTGACCGTGCCAACGAGGTTTCCCTACCTGACTTGATCATTTTGGACTTAATGCTGCCCTTCGTAAATGGGCTAGATATCTGTCGCTGGATGCGGCGCGAAGGCAGTAGCGTTCCGATTCTGATGCTGAGTGCAAAAGACAGCGAAATGGATCGCGTCGTTGGACTGGAAGTCGGAGCCGATGACTATCTGACCAAGCCTTTTGGCAAGCGAGAACTCGTGGCTCGCTGTCGTGCTTTGCTGCGTCGTCATCAGCACTTTCAGCCGACGCAAGCCGAACCGACGCTGCAATTCCAAGAGGTAATCATTTATCCTCAGGAATGTCGGGTTACCGTACGCGGCGAAGTTGTTAATTTTTCCCCGAAAGAGTTCAAGCTTTTAGAACTGTTTCTGCGTCATCCCAAACGAGTTTGGTCACGAGATCAACTGTTAGAAAAAATTTGGGGTCACGATTTTATCGGGGAAAGTAAAACCGTGGATGTCCATATTCGATGGTTAAGAGAAAAACTGGAAATTGATCCAAGTAGCCCTCAGTATTTAGTCACTGTCAGAGGTTTTGGCTATCGCTTCGGTTAAGCTAGGAAACATGAGAATTTATCTCATTTGAACTCTAGCCCTCCTTTTGCCTGTGTCTGTTCTCTGGTTTCTGGCTGGACTTGCGATCGGGATTCTTCCTCTGACGATTTATCGGAATCATCTCAGTTCTCGCATCGATCGACTGGCAAGAGACTTGCCACCCAATGAATCGGCTGTCGATCTCTCGATGATGTCGCGGCTGTCAATGCGGATTGCGCATGACCAAGCTCAAACTGAACAACTCGAACGCAGATTAGACGTGTTGAAGCAGATTGTCCATCTTGCTCCGATTGGCTATCTTCAAGTCGATGAAGAAAATCAATTAATTTGGTGCAATACTGCTGCATCGCAATTGCTTGGGATCAATCAAGGCGATGACTATGCGCCTCGTCTCTTGTTAGAGCTAGTACGATCGTATGAGTTGGATTCTTTAATCGAGAAATCGCGCGAAAAAGGTCAGCCGCATCAGCGTGAATGGACGCTTTACCCTGTTTCTGCGAATGCTGAAAACCTCTCTCAAGCCAAATCAACTCCAATTCGAGGACTCGCGTTTCCTCTTCCGGCAGGTGAAGTGGGGGTGTTTCTCGAAGATCGTCAAGAAGCAATGACGCTCTCACAACAGCGCGATCGTTGGACTTCTGACGTTGCCCATGAATTAAAAACGCCGTTGACATCGATTCGGCTTGTCGCTGAAACGCTGCAATCTCGATTAGACGAGCCAAATCGTCAATGGGTCGATCGATTGCTCAATGAAACGATTCGTCTTAGTCGCTTAGTGCAGGATCTACTGGATCTGAGTCAACTCGATCTCAACCCAGCCCAGCGTTTGAGACTCAAGCAAACCGATCTGATCAAGCTTATTTATGAAGCATGGCAAAGCCTAGAACCGATCGCCCGCGAAAAACGAGTACAGCTTCACTACAGTGGCTTAGAGTCAGTCATTATCCGCGCCGATGAAGCGAGAATGCACCGCGTCTTTCTCAACCTACTCGACAACAGTTTGAAGTACAGTCCGCATCAAAGTATCATTCGCATCACGACAACCTTACACGACCAAGCGAAGCCCAAGATTCAAGTCGATTTAATTGATGCTGGAGCAGGATTTCCTGAAGACGCGATCGAACACGTGTTTGAGCGCTTTTACCGCGCTGATCCCTCACGAGTGCGATCGGCGCAAGGACGAGAAATCATGCAGCCGACAGGCGGCAGCGGCTTAGGACTCGCGATCGTTCGGCAAATTATTGAAGCTCATCAGGGAAGCGTTCGCGCTCAAAATCATCCTGAGACTGGAGGAGCCTGGTTGCAGTTGGTCATGCCCTGTGACCGAACTTCATAAATACTTATCGCTGAGTCGCAACGGATTACAAATTCTGAATTACTCCATTCTTAAGCCATTGTACTGAATACAGACTGATGTAATATTTGTACATACTAGTGTTTACACAGTAGCTTCAGCTTCTAACTCACCTCACTTTGATTTGTTTATGCCTGAAAGAGTCCAAAAAATTCTTTCACAATGGGGAATCGCCTCCCGTCGGCAGGCGGAACAGATGATCTTGGAAGGACGAGTAAGACTTAATGGCACGATCGCGCAACTGGGACAGAAAGCCGACCCTGACTTAGACCAAGTCGAAGTCGATGGGCAAGTGATTTATCCTACCGATCGTCCAGAATTTCTCTATTTACTTCTAAATAAACCGAGCGGAATTGTTTCCACTTGTCACGATCCGCAAGATCGTCGAACTGTACTTGAGCTTTTACCCAAAACCTTAAGACATGGGCAAGGACTACACCCAATCGGTCGCTTAGATGTAGAATCGACCGGGGCACTTTTACTCACCAACGATGGAGCATTGACTCATTACTTGACTCACCCGCGCCATCATATTGCCAAAACTTATGAAGTCGAGGTGACTGGAGAACTGTCCGCTTTAGCCTTGAAGCAATGGCGTGAAGGTGTAATTTTGGACGATCGTAAAACGCTACCCGCAACTGTGAACATTATGAATCGTACTTCGTCTGGTACACTATTGCGTGTTGTTCTCCGTGAGGGTAGAAACCGACAAATTCGGCGGGTTGCAGAACAGTTAGGTCATCTTGTTGTTCGGCTTCACCGGATTGCA
This sequence comes from Leptolyngbya sp. Prado105, assembly GCA_025454375.1. Classification (GTDB taxonomy): domain Bacteria; phylum Cyanobacteriota; class Cyanobacteriia; order Leptolyngbyales; family Leptolyngbyaceae; genus Leptolyngbya. The sequence goes on from JALOOO010000005.1 coordinate 51,468, forward strand.
ATCGGCGAGGTTTTACTCAACTTACCTAGGAAGCCTGCATTGCAACCAGGACAGTACCGTCTACTAGAAGATTTTGAAATTCGATTATTGAAGCAGGGAATCACCCTACCAGAAGAGAGGTTGCCAGCACAGATGAAGGAGCAGCGCAGATGAGACAGCAAACCCTCCAAACGAATCGAGAACAAGCTGAACGATTAGCCGAGTTGGGGGCACAACTTCGCGATCGCCGTCAAGCTCAAGAGATCCCTCTCGAACGGGTGGCAGGCACGACTTGTATTCAGCCCCGATTGTTACGCGCGATCGAGCAGGGCAAGATTGAGGAGTTGCCTGAGCCTGTTTATATTCATAGTTTTCTTCGCCAGTATGCAGATGCAATTGGCTTAAATGGCGTACAGTTTGCCAGTGACTTTCCGACTACTGGCGTGATGGCATTGCCCCAGATGCGAACGTCTTGGAGGAGTTTGCCAGGAGCGCAGTTGCGTCCCATGCACTTATATTTGCTGTACATGCTGCTGATTGTGGGCGCAGTAAATGGATTGTCGTATTTTTTAAATCGATCCGTCCAGTCTTCGCTCATGCCGATCGAGGTACAAAAGCCTCCTGCGGCTCCAGTCGCACAGATGGGACCCACACTTCCCACTCAGCGCACTACTGAGGCGAGAAAATCGTCTCCTGCGTCGAATAAGCCCGTGCGCGTGGGTATAACCCTGACAGCAGAATCCTGGGTGCGCGTCTTAGCCGATGACAATGTAGCCTATGAAGGCGAACTGCCAAAAGGGGCGCAGCGGACTTGGACAGCAAATAATCAAGTCGTTGTGACTGCTGGCGATGCTGGAAGCGTGATTATTTCTTTTAATGAAAGCGCAGGTCAGCCTTTGGGATCGCCAGGGGAGGTTGAGGAGAAGGCATTCCCGCCCAATTCAAAAGTTGCTAACGCAGATGTACCATAACTTTGTAAAAATGGAGTGAAATTTGCTCCATTTTTTATGGTGATTGAGTGATGCAATCAGGTGACTCGTGACCGGGGCTATTGACCCGCGTTGAGACTGGATAGTGCGTCATTGCTTGAGCATCATAGGGATGCAGCAAGGATTGAGCGGATTTGAAATTGGGGTCGAGCCAGCGATCGTAATCATTTTGGTTTAAGATGACGGGCATTCGATCGTGGACAGGCGAAGCGAGTTCGTTTGCAACGGTGGTAATAATCGTGCAGGTTTCGAGCCTGTCTCCGGTAGGTGAATCCCACTGCTCCCACAAACCAGCAAAGGCGAAGATATCGCCAGATGCGAGTCGAAAATAGAAGGGTTGTTTCTTGTCGGGTTGCTTTTTCCATTCGTAGTAGCCATCGGCTGCAATCAGGCAACGGCGACGCTTAAAAGCAGTTCGGAAGGAAGGCTTTTCGCTGACGGTTTCGGCGCGAGCATTGATCAATTTGGAGCCGATCGTTGGATCTTTTGACCAAGATGGGATCAAGCCCCAATAGAGGAATTTGAATCGATGAGGAGCGACGATCGCGAAAATCAATTGGGTTGGCGCAATGTTGTAGCGAGGTTGCCAATCGGGCGTTTCTTCGAGATCAAATCGTTCTGCAAGGTCAAGATTTGAATGGGTTTGGGTAAATCTGCCGCACATAAGCGATAAAAAATGTGAGGACTCCGAAGTTTCAGAAGCTTCGGAGATCTTATAGCAATCCAGTCTGAGTTGTAAATTTTGAGCGTGCCCCCAAACTTAGAAGTTTGGGGGCACAATTAATCTCGCCCTTCACGACTGATTTAGGATTGCGATATGCCAGCCATTACGGCTTTTGAAAGTCGATTTCTTGCCGCTCAAAGTGGTTCTTCACATTTGTCACGACGTTATAGGCATTTGCACCCGGTTCAGCGCGGGTTTCATCCACCCCTTCAGTCGAACCGCCAACTTCTTTCCAGGCTTCGAGTCCACCTTTGAGTTCTGCAACGTTGAGGTAACCTGCTTGCCGCAGCAAGTTTGCAGCTTCAGCGGTTTCTTCATCCGTTGCACCATAGAC